>JAAYMN010000008.1 GCA_012521345.1 Bacillota bacterium | reverse complement strand
TTGCCAAGCCATTGTAGCCACCGAGCTGGGTTCCTTCGGCTTCCCCGAGACCGGTATCGGCATCTGCCCCGGTTTGGGCGGCATGATTCGTATGGAAAGACATGTCGGCAAAGAGCTGGCAAAATACTATGTCTTTACCGGCAAGAGACTCTCCGCCCAAGAAGCATACGAACTTGGCATTGTTACCAAACTAGTTGACCGTGCGGGCACCGATGCAGGCATTAAAGAAGTTATTGCAGCCGGCAAATTTGACAAATATGCACCGCGTGAGATCCCGGCAAAATACAATGAAATTATCAAAGCATTCAGCGATGAAAACGCAGAGCGCCTGGTAAGAGGCGAAAAACCGGAGGGTGTATCGCCCGAGCTGGCGGAAGAGCTTGTCAAGATCATCTCCAAGAAAGCTCCCATTGCCATTCGTGAGGCCAACAACATGATTAACGAACAAGCAAAAGTTTCCATTAAGGAAGCTATTGAAATTGAAATGGATAAGCTGTATTACATGTTTGGCACCGAAGATGCACTGGCCGGTCTGTCTTCTCCCACCCGTCCTCCCAAATTCCAGGGCAAATAAAAACTAGTTAGGGGGATTACTGATGTTTACAAAAGCCTACATTCCTTATAAGGGATATTACAGCACGCCATTCTGCAAATGGCAGGGCAGTATGCAGCATGACAACTCTATTGAGCTGGGGGCAAAAACCAGCAAAAACTGGATGGCCCAAAAAAAGATTGACCCCAAGGAAATTGAATATCTCTTTTTGGGGCTAACGATTGGCCAGCACCGTGTGTTTTTTGGGGCAACCTGGGCTGCCTACATGATGGGAACACCCGATATCCCCGGCATGACCATTATGCAGGCCTGCGCCACTTCTACGACTACGGTATACAACGCAGCCGCAGCTGTTGAATTGGGAAATGTTAACACTGCCTTTTGCCTGTGTGTTGACCGCTGCTCCAACGGTCCCCACACAATTTGGCCCAATCCCCTGGGCCCAGGCGGTGAAGTCATTTCCGAAAACTGGAACATGGACAATATGGCAGCCGACCCTTCAACGGGGAAAGGTATGCTGTATACGGCAGAAAATGTGGCTAAAAAACATGGTTTCACCAGGGAACAAGCCGATGAATTGGTTTTAGTACGTTACCAGCAGTACAACAAAGCCCTGGAAAACGACCGTGCTTTCCAGAAGCGCTATATGTTCCCCGCGGAAGTAACAGTTTCCCGCAAAGAGAAAAAACTTGTGGAATGTGACGAAGGCGTTACAAAGACCTCGCGGGAAGCACTGGCGCGCCTGCGTCCGGTTATGGAAGGCGGCATTCATACCTATGGTGCCCAAACCCATCCGGCTGACGGCAATATGGGGATAATTGTCACGACAAAAGAGAAAGCAGCCGCTTTGAGTGAAGACCCGAAGATCCCCATTCAGATCGTTTCCTATGGCTATGCCCGGGCGGATAAGTCCTATATGCCTGAAGCTCCTGTCTATGCTTCCAGACTGGCACTTCAGCGTATCGGCAAGACCCCGCAGGATATGCTGGTCGTTAAAAACCACAACCCGTTTATTGTCAACGACCTGGTGCTGGCTAAAGAACTTGGCATTAAAGCCGAGGGCTTCAACAACTATGGCAGTTCGCTGGTATTTGGACACCCGCAAGGCCCCACAACCGGCCGCCTGCTGATCGAAGGCATTGAAGAAGCCGTTATCAAAGGCGGCGGGTATGTAATGGTAACCGGTTGTGCCGCCGGTGATACCAGCGCAACCATTATTGTCAAAGTCGGCTAAACGGCCGCAGAGAAAAAAAGAGAGCACTGAACGCAAAGCGTCCAGTGCTCTCTTTAATTTAATTCTGCAGTTCTCCCGGGTCTTACTTTAAATCAATAACTACTGCGCTTTCTTCACAGTTGGGAAACTGCGGGCAGCTTACGCATTCCTTCCAGACTTTCTGCGGCAGGTCTTCCTTGTCAATCAGGCGAAAACCACACTTGATAAAAAACCCCGGCTGGTAAGTAAGGGCAAAAACCCTGGGCAATTCCAAGGCGGCGGCTTCCTGCAGAAAAGTATTGACAAGCGCCCTGCCGTAGCCAAGCCGTGTATACCCGGGAGCGACAGCCAGGGCACGTATTTCCACCAGGTCTGCCCAGACAATATGCAGTGAGCCGCAGGCGATAAGCCTGCCATCAATCTCCACTACGGAAAACTCCCGGATCCCTTCATACAGGGTAGAACGGGCCCGGGGGAGCATCAGCCCCTCGCTGGCATAGTGGGTAATCAGCTTGTGGATATCTTCCACGTCGGATATTTTTGCTTTGCGGATAATCACGGCGGCATTCCTCCATAAGCCTTACTATACAGTTGCTCTGCTGCCGCGTCAAGAGAAAAAATAAATTCAGAGCAGGTAAGGTGTTTCCTCCGGGATGCTTACTTTGTCGAAGTATTGGGTAAAACTTATTTTATGGTAAAACTCCAGAGCCAGAAAAGTAATTTTGCATTTCAGCAGCATATTGAAATCAGAAATGTCGGCTTCCAGAATTTCGGCTATTTTCTGCAACCGGTATTTTAAAGTATTGTAATGAAGATGCATGGCTTGCGCGGTTGCTGCGACATCGCCGTTATGCTGCAGGTAAAGGTAGAGACTGATGGCGTAGCTGCTGCTTTTTTCTTTATCACGGGTTATCAGTTTAAGCAGCCCGGGATGGCAGATATTGCGCAAATCATCATTTTTCAGCATGGAAGCCACAAGGTAGTACAGGAAATAGTCTTCATAGAAATAAATAGGGCCGGGATGCTTTAAGTGCTGTGCAGTATTCAGGGCATGAAAGGCTTGTTCATAGTGCAGTTTGATATCCTTGAGGCCCACAAAAGGCCTGCTGACTCCGCAAGTCAGGTCATGCGTCTGTAAAAGGGAGGCCAGAGATGAGACTTTTTCCGCCGTCAGTATAAGCTTATTGTTGTTTTTATATTCGGTAACCACCAGCACTTTGCCGTTGTAGATAAAACTGATGCCTCCCAGAAAAAAGTTTTGCATCAGGCTTTTGACAAAAAACATTTTTTCTGCGGAATCAAAAATTTCTCCGGCATCAAGGCAGAGCAGGCAGATCTCACCGGGAAAATGCACATTGAAGTCGTCCAGTCTTTCTTCAATATATTTCTGATCTGGTCCGTTTTTCAGAATATCAATCAGTAAAGATTCAATTTCCGTGTTGGCCACTACCAGCTTATCCTGCGCCTGTTGCATCATAATGGCAATAAGGTCACAGATTATGGTGGCCAGCTCAAAGTCTGTTTCCCTGAAGGGCCTGTAGGCGGCCAAAATGGTTAGGTAAGCCAGGTTGACCCCCTTGGCATAAACCCGGCTGACCATTTGCGGATGCCGGAAAAGTTCCTTGTAATGAATGACAACGGGAGTCACAATATCGCTGATAATTTTCCGGCGAAATTCCAGGTCATTACTGACAGCCAGGGCATATTCATTGGAGATGTATCCTTGCTTGAGATAATACTGCCATTGCGGCTCATCCAGGTTTTCATCCCAGCCGGCATGTGCTACCAGGTAGTGGGTTGAGTCGGTAAGCATTAGGGGGTTGCCGAGGAACTCAAAACTTAATTCCAGAATCTCCTGAATATTTCTGCCCTGTGCCAATGCTGCAAGCAACCTGGTAATGGCTGTGGAAACATATTCGCGCTGAGCAAAAAAGTCCTGCAGGTCATTGATGAGGGAAAAAAAGTCATGGCCGCTGTCAATGGCAATAATGTTTGTCAGGTGGCTTTCCCTAAAACTGGCCGGTATTTCTGCATCCTGCAACAGGACGAAGTTGATTCTGTCTGCGAATTTGTACGTATCCGTCAGGGAGGAAGCGCGGCCGACATAAAGCTGTTCAGGGCTGAAATCTGTTTGCTCTTTGGTAAAAATTTTAAAAGAACGCAAGCTGGCGTCAAACAGGATTTTGCTAGCAGGCCGGTAATGCTCAAGGTATTTGGCCAAATTTTTTATTGTTAACTGCATAGCCTCACTCCCCGCATTTTTCCCCATTATACCAGCAATCGCTGCTCATGTGAATAATGACATGCAGCGGCTGGTCATGTTTCTTTCCGGAGATTTGTTTACAAAAAACGATAGCTTAGCGCTGAAATAAGCATGGCAAGGCCGTTGAGCTGGTAAACTAGCAGTGTATTGGCATTGGCGGGAATGAAACTGGCAATATCATCATAATAGGAACAGGCGGTACGGACAGCCTGAAAAACAAAAGGCAGACTAAGGAAGGAAAGCAGCCAGAAAGGATTGCGCGTCAGCAAGAACAAAACAATAATGGAAGAGTATGCCAGAGCGAAGAGAAAAATATAGACTTTCAGGCCCCTTGCCTTGCCAAGGCGTACCACCCAGTTTTTTTTGTTGCTGAGCCTGTCGGCTTCATAATCAGGATACTGGTTGATAAAAAGAACATTGGCGCAAATAAAGCCAATGGGCAGGGAAACAAGAAATACTTCCGCCGAAAGAAAATGCGTTTGAATGACAAAAGCACCGCTGACAATAAGCGGCCCGAAGGCAATGCCTACAGCCAGTTCGCCCAAACCGCGGTAAGACAGTTTAAAAGGCGGCAGGCTGTATGCTGCGGCAAGAAAGAGGCCGGTCGTTCCGATCCAGAAAATATGCGGTTCCCGGAAAAAACTGATATATAGACCAAACAGGCCGCCGACAGACAGCATGATCACGGTAATCCAGATCGCATCGGACAAATACAGGTAGCCGTTGACCAGAACCCGGTTGCGTCCACCGCTGAAAGGCGTGATTTTATCCGGTGCCACAGCCAGGTCTGCACCAGTCAGGTAATCCACCAGATCATTGGCGGCATTTTTCCCGATTTCAATGAAATAAAGACCAATAAGGCTGACAATAAACCAGTAAAGATCAAATTGGCCTGTCATGCCCCAGGCCAGGGCAGTCCCGACAAGCATGGGTATGGTCGAGGTAATCCATATCCTAGGGTAAGCCAAAAGCCAAAAGCCTTTCCAGAATCGTTTCATGCTGCATCCCTTTCTGTTTTTGCTGCACTAAAACTGCGGTGGCAATTCCGCCTGTGGAAAATCCTTCATATGTTCATATTCCGTTACACGTATGCTGCCGTGATTGATTTCAAAGGTTAATTGGTCTTCACCAAGCAAGTTATGGGCGCCAAGGCGGGGAGCTGCTTTGATCTTTACCAGGAAGTTCAGGGAACGCCCTTGCCCAAGACGTTTCAGTTCCATGATTTCCATGTCCGCCGGCGTGAGTGCAAGCTGCCGGCTGTCGGCATCACGATAATAACCGGTAAGGACAAGCCTTGCCGCCTCTTCCAGGGAAGCAAGCAATATATCATTTGCGATTTCGGTCAGCGGCTCCGGTTCCGGCTGAACGGCAGGTTCCGCCTGGTTTGCGGCAAAAGTGACAATGATTAAGATGACAGTCAGAGCGGCATTAAGACAAAGCAGGGCGGTGACAAGCCCTTTCTGTCTGAGCATAAAATGCCTCCTTGTCCCGTCTTTTCCTGCTAATATTGTGTCCTGTGCCGGCAGACATCATGCGAAACAGGCAAAATAAGCGGTAAATAGGACAGGAAAAATAAAAAGCAAAAGAACGCCAGACTGGCTGGCGTCCTTTTGCATGGTATTTAAATTATAAATCTGGTGAACAGGTGTTTAACGGGAAAGAATGCTGAAGGAAGTCACCGCGGCGGCAAACTTGCTTTTTTTCACAGCGAAATTATTGCGTTGACAATTTCTGGACTGTTTAAAGGGTGAAGAGAATGAATTTTAGATGTCTGCGATGACCGCCTTCAGTATCAAGCACTGTAATCTTGCTCTTTCTGTCCTTACTATACCAGGCTGATAAACTGATTTCTACGTTAGATAAGCAGAATTATTAAGTTAAAATATGTTTATAACCACCATGTATTATTTATAGATATCAACAAAACTAAAGGATTATATTTAATATAACAAACAAATATTGCGGCATAAAGACTCAATGCAGTTATAAATACAACTATAAAAACAATGATTTACCTTTAAATGGTAAAAGGAGGAAGAAGGGAGGCAATAGAGAGGTGGTTCCGGCTTGTTAATTATCACAATTGTCGCAATAGTGCACAAATTTAGTTTTATATACAACTAGTTGAGCGTGTTAAGTTTACATTGTTTGTTTTTGCATGAATAATTGCTTAAAGTGTTACTGAAAAAGTGCCCCCTCTTGCTTGGGGGGCAGGTATTGTTGTCGAGTAGACAGATAAGAAATGTGCCCCGGACTCTTGTCGCAGAATAACTGCTGCTTGCCATTAATTGATTGACATGTTTTTAAAGTTGGCATATAGTATAGAGAAAATAAGCTTAATCATTTGAAAGTCAGGCACTGTATTGTGCCGGGCCGCGTTTGGCAGCAGATATAAAATCTGTGGGACTGCACCGGTTTCACAGATTTTTATTATCTCCTGAAAGACGGTGAGTATTTTGCCTGAGAACTATAAGAAAGTTAAAAAGATACTCTGGACGATTTTGTTTGTCAACCTGGCCGTTGCGGCAATGAAAATTATCATTGGTATTTCAATTAAAAGCGCAAGTATGACCGCCGACGGGTTTCACTCACTGACAGACAGCTCGGCCAATATTGTCGGCCTAATTGGCGTTTATTTTGCCGCGCAGCCGGTTGACAGGGAGCACCCCTATGGTCACGGCAAATGCGAGATGTTTGCCGGGCTTTTGATTGCCGGCATGCTATTTTTGCTTGGCGGCAAAATTATCATTGACGCTGTAAACAGGTTTCTCAGCCCGCTTTTACCGGAGATAACGCCGGAATGTCTGGTCCTTTTGCTCTTAACTTTATGTGTCAATATTTTTGTCAGTATCTTTGAGTACAAAAAGGGCAGGGAGCTGAACAGCCAGATATTGGTTTCAGACTCCCTGCATACCAGAAGTGACATTTACATTTCAGCGGGAGTACTAGTGGCGCTCATTTGCATTAAACTTGGCTTGCCTCCCGTCATTGATCCTGTTGCTTCACTGATTGTTGCAGGCTTTATTTTACATGCGGCGTATGAAATTGTCAGGGACAACGGCGGCATCCTTCTTGACCAGGCGGCCGTGGATGCCGATGAGATCAGAAATATCGTGCTGAGCTTTGACAAGGTTAAAGATGCGCACAAAATTCGTAGCAGGGGAAGTAAAAATGATATGCATGTGGATATGCATATCATGACGGCGCCTGATTTAAATGTGGAAGAATGTCATGAGTTAATCCACAGCATTGAAGAAAAGATCAGGAATGAAATCAGTCCCAAAATACAGGTCATCTTTCACGTAGAGCCTTATAAAGGGGAGGTTTAGCGCTTTTCTTTTGCAGTAAAAAAGCGGCATACCGGAACGGCTGCAAGTAAACACGCTTTTCCAGTTCCATGTCTTCAACTTCGGACAGGCAGCTTTTAACGGGCAGGCCGTTAACTTCTACGATCCAGATCCTGCCGTCTGCACCGATCCCAAAATCCACACTTATTTCCCCCAGCGAGCCCAGCTGGGCTTCCAGGACTGCTGCTGTTTTAATGCCGGCAGCTTTTATTTCGGCAAGTTTGGCAGAGAACCCGGCTTCCGCCAGGATGGCGTCCGCCCGGCAAACTTTTGCCGCAAAGTTTGCCACCCAGAAGCCGCTTGCTGCAACCCTGCCGACAGCCGCCGAAACTGTCCACTTGCCCAGGCCGTCTTTTTGCACATAAAGGCGCAGTTCGAAAAGGCGCCGGTTCACTTCGGCAAAGGGAATAAATTGCTGCAGCAAAAAGCTTTTTCTACCTGTTATTTCAGCAAGGAAAGACAATATTTCCGCTTCATTTGCATTGGCGAGCAGCGGCCAGGCATATCCGTTGTAAATGTGATACTTGCCTGCCGCTTTTTTTTCAAGGCGAAAGACATTTTGCCCGTAGTGTCCCACAGCGGGCTTTAAAACCAGGATGCGGTGCCTTTCCAGCAGTACAGGCAGCAATTCCTGCCGATAAACCCATGTCAGCGGCAGGTAGCGTTTCAGTTCTGTCTGGGCTAAAAACCGGTAAACGTCCCATTTGTCAAATCTTGTGATATGGTTGAACACATTTTTTTCGCCAATCAGCTTGGCGACCAAGCGTGCATACTTGCCGTCCCCGGTATAGCAGCGGTTGTAGACAGCGCCCGGGAAGGGGGAGACGGTCTCCTCCCAGGAACCGTCCCGCAAAAGCAGGCCGTTTACCTTCCTTTCGCTCCACTTTGCACTCCAGGGAGTAAAAACAACAACTTCATACTCCAAATCCTGCAAAAATTCATCCTGCTCAAGCGGTGCCAACAGAAACATCATTACACCGATTACCGGTTTTGTTTTCATGGCATACCTTCAGTAAAAATGAAGGTTTGGGCTTGCCCCAAACCTTCTGCGTGCTTTAATGATCCTGCTTTAAGAATTCGTCGCAATGGGACCGCCGCGCATGGCCACAATGTCCTTGCATTTCACAACGTATTCCCGCCACGGCTGGTAGTTGTCTGCGGGATTGAGCATGATTAAAACTATGCAGTCGCAGCCGATTTCAGAAATACGGAAGACGCCGCTGCCATCGAGGCCAAACGGCGGCTGGTCTCCAGGCGTATTGTCCACAACACTTTTAACCCAAACCCGGACAGCTTCATTGCGGAGCCTATACCTTTGGAATTCCTCACAGCATGCACATTTTTTCATACCCAATTATATAAACCTCCTTTGCTATGGAATATACTCTCTAAGCTGCTACTATGATATGTCATGCCTTCAGGACTTGTTACTTGCACAGGACAAAAAGCAGGCCTTAAACGCAAAATGCATGCGGTGAATATAATACTACAGCGCTGTCATTACTGTTCGGAAACAAGGTGGTTTTAATGAATGTACTGCTAACGACAATACTTGTCCGCAGCGGCGTACTGACGCATGTGTGGGATCTGGTTAAATACCTCCGGGCTTACGGTATCAACGTCAGTGTGGCTGTTGCTAAAACACCGTACATTATGTCCGCCTTAAAGCTTACTGAAAATGAGCTGGAAAAACTGCTGGGTCCCATTGTTGGCGTTTCTTTCCGCTTCTACGGTGATGGCAGGGAACTTGCCCGTTTTGCCAGGGATGTCAAAGCAGAGCTTGTGCATACACACTCCCCGCTGTGTTTTCCCGCGTCGGCAGCGCTGGCGGCGAAGATTGACGTGCCACTTGTGCTGACACTGCATGGGACTATGCACTGGCAGCGTGCTTACCCGAAAGTACTGGCCCAAGCCTGCAGAATTATCGCCATTGGTCCGGAAGTTGCCCGATCCGCCGGGGAAGCTTGCCAGGACAAAATCCGCATTATATACAACGGTGTGGATGTGGACCACTTTGTGCCGGATGATTCAGTGCCACTGGCAGAACGTCCGCTGCAAGTTCTCTGGTATGGCCGTGCAAATATGCCGACCGCCCGGGGAGCTGTCATGCTTGACCTGGCCGCCGCGGCGCTTTCCGCAGCAGGGATGCCGGTCCGGTTTCTGGCTGTCGGCCATGCTACCGGCATTGCCTTTACAGCCATGGAGCATTCAGGCTGGGTGGTAAACACACTGCCGCTGCTCCAGCGGAGCCATGTCGTTTTCGGACGGGGGAGGGCGCTGCGGGAAGGAATGGCTTGTGGCTGCATCGGTTTTCTGCTTGGGGAAGGCTACGGCGGGAGGGTTGACTCATCCTGGTTTGCTGCAGGCCATCCTTCCCTGAGTGCAGCAGTGAAACACGGATACCGGCAGGCGGATATGCGGGCTTTGCTTGCAGATATCCTTGCACTGCTTGATTCTTCCCCCGAGCAGACACAAAAGCTGCGCCTGGAAGCAAGATCTATTGCAGAGAAATACTTTTCTGCCGCAAAGATGGTTGCCGAGGTTTGCGCCGTTTATCAGGAATGCCTGTCCGTATACGGAAGCAGGAGAATAAAGAGCAAAAGCCAAAGGCCTGCCTGGCGGGCAGGCCGGTATGGCGGCAGCTTTTTCCTGTCTTAATTTTCGTGTTCCCCTGTCTGGCTTTAAAATATGCAAAAGTGTGCCGGAGTTTTTTAGATAAAAAAGCCGCTTACGGTTGCTCCGTACGCGGCAGACAAGTTATAATAACGCTATAAAAGATTTAAATGCTAAAAGCTGGCGGCAAAGAGACAGCATGCTTAAAGAGCGTAATATTCAGCCTGCTGCATCTTTTCCTGCCGGGTCTGCATACTTTTTCAATCACCTCACAGTTTCCTCCCGCAATTTGTTCTTGATGGGCGCACAGCGACGGACGCCGCTTTTGCTACTTTCCGCCGTACTCTGCGGAGAGGTCTGCTTTGTCCTCGTGAGAACTTATCTGCCAGTAATTCGTTACTGTTTCCTTGAACTCGGCAAAGATTTTGTTGAATTGTATTGCAGCCATCTCGCGGCTTCCCCAGAGAGAGAAGTAGGAAAGAAGCGTCATGATTTCAAAGATGTATTCCTTTATCAGTTCATATGGGCATTTAAACCGCTCGGCAAGCTCTTTGCCCAGCCTGTCATAAAAAGCATTGACCTTTTTTAATTGATCTTCCCTGTATTCTTCGTAGGCGGGACTTGATACCGCCTGATGGAGAAAGCGCATCTGCGGGGCATAATCCAGCCCGATTTTTACAAGCCTGGGAAAAATGTCAAAGGATGATTTGTCGAATTTGTTCAATGCCTCAAAAAGCTCGTTTTCCAGTTTTCTGAAGCCATAATTGACGCATTCTATGAGAATATCATTTTTGGAGCCGAAATAATAATAGAGTGTATTGGAGTTAATATTGGCGGCGGCGCACAAATCGCGCGTTGTTGTATTCTCCAGGCCGTTCTTTACAAAACATTCATAACTTTTTTCAATTATATAGTCTTTTTTCTTTGTTCTTTTCAAGGCAGGCCTCTTCCTTATAAAAATTACTTATTAAGCGGATGCTTAATAATATCATTGCATTATAGAAAAATTTTCTCATATTTGCGGCATAATTTCAAGCTTTTTGTGTGAGGAGCTGCAGCAACTCGCCATTGACACTAATGATAATTTTTACTATATTATTAACAAGAAATGAAAGTTTTAGCGAGCGCTATATTATTTGTAAAGTTAAAAAATTTTCACCGCTTGTCTCAGGGTAGGGGATTAAACGCAGAAATTGTGAAAT
>JAAYMN010000102.1 GCA_012521345.1 Bacillota bacterium | reverse complement strand
TGGCTGGCTGCGCTGAAACGGACGGACGGCCCCACGGCACTGGTTTTAAGCAGGCAGGATCTGCCGCAGCTTGCCGGCAGCAATAAATTGGCGGAAAAAGGTGCCTATATTATCAGCCCGGAAAAAGGAGAGCAGCCGGCTTTGATCATTATGGCAAGCGGGTCGGAAGTGCGGCTTGCCCTGGAAGCACAGGAAGCTTTATGGGAACAAGGTGCGGATGTACGCGTTGTCAGCATGGTAAGCTGGGAGATGTTTTTGGCGCAGGACGAAGCTTACCGCGAAAAAGTTCTGCCTGCCGCCGTTAGAAAGCGGCTTGCCGTGGAAGCCGGCCGTGCAATGGGCTGGCAGCAGTTTGCCGGCTGTGAAGGGGCGGTTATTGCCATGGAACAGTTCGGTGCTTCCGCCCCCGGCGAAGTGCTGATGGAGAAATACGGCTTTACAGTAGAAAACATTGTGCGCCAAGCACTGGAGCTTCTGGCGCGATAAAGCGGTTGACAGGAAAAATTTTCTGCCTTAAATTAGAGATATACCCTGCAGAGATATGCAGCGGAGGAGGTGCAATCATGCCCACATATGAATATAAATGCAAAGATTGCGGTGCCAATTTTGAAGTATTTATCAAAAGTGCCGACAAAAACAGTGTGACTTGCCCGGAATGCAGGAGCAGGTCACTGCAGGAGATCTATAAATTCAACCTGAACAGGGGCGGCTCATCAGCCCCAAGCGCCTGTGATACCTGTCCCGGCGGACAGGGAGGAATGGGGTGAAAAGCTGCCTTGTAACCCGGTGCGGGTTTAAAAAGCAGCATTCAGCAAAAGAGGCTGCAACACTGTCAGTTGCAGCCTCTTTTCCTTTTACTTTCCTGGGTAGCCTTCGCCCAGCTTTCTGCCGAAGGCTCTGCACTGCTCCAGTTCCTTGGCGCCGGGAACCCAGTCCACTTCCATCCTTTCTTCCAGCAGGTTGAAGCCCGCCTCTTTGACGCGTGCCGCCATTTTGTCTGTCGCACCCCTGCTCCAGCCGGAAGAGCCGAAAAGAGCCGCCCTTTTCCCGCGCGGTTTAAGGCCGGTCAGGTCATCCAAAAAGGCGGAAAGGGTAGGCATGAATTCACGGTTTATGGTAGGTGAGCCGATTACCAACAGCTCGGCATCAATTACTTCGGCAATTATATCGTTGCGGTCGCTGACCGATATCCGGAAAGCTTTTACTTCCATGCCGCTTTCCATGAGGCCGTCAATAATGGCAGAGGCCATTTTGTCCGTGCTGCCCCACATGGTGTCGTAGACGACAACGGCTTTTTTGCGGTTGGTTCCCCGTGCCCAGTCAAGATAGGCGGCAATAATTCTGTCCGGGTTGCTGCGCCAGATGATACCGTGGCTAGGCGCTATCATGTCAATTTCGATGCCCATTTTTACCACTTCGTCAATTTTTTTCAGCACCAGGGGACTGAAAGGCAGCAGGATGTTGGCGTAGTATTTTTTTGCTTCCTGCATAACTTCCGCCATATCCGCCTCATCATCAAAGCGGCAGGAAGAGGCATAGTGCAGGCCGAAGGCATCGTTGGGCAGCAAGAGCTTTTCTTCTGGTATGTAAGTAAACATGCTGTCGGGCCAGTGGAGCATGGGGGCTTCCACGAAAGTCAGGGTGCGCCGGCCGATGGATATTTTGTCGCCGGTTTTAACAACGATCTTTTGCCAGTTGCCGTTGAAATGCTTGTCAATGGCAGGTGCGGCCTTGGCGGAGCAAATGATGGTGGCCTGCGGCGCCGCTTCCATTACGGCGGGCAGGGCACCGGAATGGTCAATTTCCACATGGTTGACCACCACATACTTAAGACCGGCAGGATCCATCACTGCCCGGATATTGTCCAGCAGCCGGCCGGCAAAGGGTGTATAGACAGTATCAACCAGCGTTGGTTCATCATCGGCAATCAGATATGCATTGTATGTTGTTCCCCGGTGCGTCGTATACATGGGGCCGTGAAAATAACGGATATTCCAGTCGATGCAGCCCACCCAGAAAACATCTTTTTTTATTTCGGTAAGCATTTCCATCTCTCCTCGCGATTTACTGTTGTTGTATATTTCTTTCTTGGGAACGGCTTTCCTTTATTAGGATGTACAACTTTATAAAGTATTAATATGTTTTGCTGCCGCCATAATCTATAGTTGGGCAGGAAGGAAGGGAAAATTGCCGAATTGATAATAAGCTGCAGGAAAAGCAGCGGAAAGGAAGACAGTATGACAGCAATACCTGTTTTAGATGTGAGGCAAGTAAGTAAAAAATTCTGGAACAAAAAAGTCCTGCAGCAAATATCATTGCAGGTGTCCCGGGGTGAGGTTTTCGGTTTTCTCGGGCCAAACGGCGCCGGAAAGACAACCCTGATCCGCATTATACTGGGCCTTGTCCGTCCCGATGGGGGAGAAATATATATTAACGGCTATCAGGTACGGGGCGCATTTACACGAGCCATTGCCCGGGTAGGCGCTGTGGTGGAAACCCCCAGGTTTTTCCCTTATTTAACAGGGCGGCAGAACCTGCAGCTGGTACGGAACCTGCACCCTGATGTGCCCGAAGAGCGAATTGACGAGGTGCTGGCTCTGACCGGGATGGCGGAACATGCACATACCAAAACAGGCGCTTATTCCCTGGGCATGAAGCAGAGGCTGGGGATAGCACGGGCCCTGGTAAATGATCCGGAGCTGGTTTTCCTTGATGAGCCCATGAACGGACTCGACCCGCAGGGGATAATTGAGATGCGGGCCTTGATAGACAGGCTAAGCAGCCGGGGCATCGCTTTTTTTATTACCAGCCACCTGCTGCATGAGGTGGAGCAGGTATGTGAAACAATAGCCATTATTAAAAACGGCAGGCTGCTTTTGGCGGGAAAGATTGACGAACTGCTAGCCCGCGATACGGAAACGGTGGAAATATATACGGAACATCCCGACAAAGCCTGCCTGGCACTTGACAATGCGCCTTTTGTCCGGAAACGAAGACTGGAGGCAGGCAAGCTTGTTGTCGATCTGGAGCGGGGCAGCAGTATGGACCTAAACAGGATGCTGGTTGCCAGCAATATTCCCGTGCGCTATCTTGTCCCCAGAAAAAGCTCCCTGGAGGAGTTTTTTCTGGAGCAGGCATACGGGGAGGAGTCTGTATGAGCGGTTTGCTGAAAAATGAATGGCTGAAGCTGGCAAACAATAAAAAGCTGTATTTTTTCCTGCTGGCGGTGGCGGCCATCCAGTTCCTGCCGGTGTTTATGACGCTTTTTCTGAAGATGCGGACGCTGAACGGCCAAGTCTACCCCCTGACTATGTTCGGTGTGCTTGTTTCGTTTGTTTTGCCGCTTCTCCTGCTTATCCTGGTTGCGGAGACTGTGGCAGAGGAGCATACTGCCGGCCTGTTGGCCCTTTCATTGCTGCATCCTGTAACACGCGGCAAAGTTATTGCGGCAAAGGCTGTCTTCTTTTTTACCGTAATCCTTGTGTTTTTGCTTTTTGCCATGCTGTTCGGTTATGCTGTGGGAACGCTGCTATTCGGCTGGGGCGGCGGGTTTATGCTCAGAGGCACTGCCTTTCCCACAGGCAAGGGGGTAGCCATAACTTTTCTTTCCTATGTGACGGCGGCACTGCCGCAGTTTGCTTTTTGCCAGCTGGTTATGTTTCTTGCCGTAGTGATAAACAGCAGCGCGGCAGTGGCCGGCATTGCCGCGGGTATTTTTATCTTTAGCAGCATGCTGATGCTGCTTTCAGATGAAATAAAGCCGTTTTTGCTTACGTCTTATTTCAATACAGTACCGGCAGTGGCTGATTTTGCGATTGGCAAAACAGGGGTGTTTGCCCAGTTTTCCTTTCCGGCACTTTACGCTCTAGTGTTTTTTCTCCTCACAGTGCTTGTTTTCAGCAAAAAAGATATGCTTTTCTGACGACGGCCGTTTTGTTTTGCCTGTCAAAAGGGACATGCGCAAAGGGGTGCCAGTGCGGCAAAAGCTTGCCGCTGTCCGTAAAAAAAGCGGGGTGATTGCAGGTGAAAAAGCTCCGCATCCTGTTTGCGGCCGTGCTGCTTGCGGCAGGTGCGTTTTTTTGGCATGGGTTTTATCCGCTGCGCAGCTACCTGGTAATGTTTCCCGTCAGCACGTACTATCGCCTGACCGGGCTCTTCCGCGATATTCCCCTGTCCATCCCCGGGGGAAGGATCGGCGAAGAAGCATTTTATCCCTTTGCCCTCTATTTTAACGCCAAGGAAAGCTTTGCCAGTTTTATGGGCGGGGAGGAAGGGCTTGAACTCAGTATCATATATTATTTCGGCGGCTTTGCCCGCCGCGGCAAAAGCGCGGCTTATTTCAATCCCGCGGCGGCAACGTTTTCCGTTTTTTACGGCGCCTATGCTGTAAATGATAAATCTCTCTTTTTTACACCGGACGGCAGGCTGCTGCCCGAACAGGTCGGGAAAGTGGCGCGTTTTGACCAGCAGTACCTGGTGATGCCTGCCATTGGACTCTCCCCGTCCCGCGTAGTGTTTGACTACCGGATAATTTCGTTGACGGAAGATGTGTTTTATGCCGGAGAGAGCGGCTGGCACCGGGTGGACGCACACATTTTAACAAACAGCCCCGCCCATCACTACCGTTCCCCGCAGCCGGGCTACCTGCAATACGGGCTGCCCGTATCTCCCGCAGACGGCAGTGAAGACTTTCAGCCGCAGGAATTTTACGGCCGGGTTTACTGCCGCTATTTCCCTGAATATAAAGTTACTATTGTTCTGTATCTGATGGCAAAAGACAAGGAAACGGCCGAGCAAATCGACCGGATGATTCTGGCGGGAGCAAGATTTGGAAAAGAATAATAAGGAAATGCCCCCGGCCGGGGCAGTATTTAAGTCGCCGCCAACCTGTCAGTCAGCCTGTGGCTTAAAAATGACCAGCAGCTTTTTTTGACCAAAGGCAATGGCTTCTTCCTGTGAACTGCAGGCAAGATCAATGTTATTGGGGCCGATATTGCCGCCGCGGTCCTGTACCGTGTACCAGCCTTCTCCTTCCACATAGATTTCCGTACCAAAGGGAATGTTTTCACCGGCAGCCGCTGTTTTGCCCGGAACCAGTCTTTCACCGCTGGCTGTAATCCTGGGGTTGCCGGAATAGTCCCTGCCCGGCACAGCACCCGGGCTTGTGGGTGCATATTTTGTTACCACCATTAACTGGACCTCGTATTTGTCAGATTCCAGGGAGAGCTCCCTGGCTTTTTTCATTTCTTCCCGGGCCAGGCGTGCTTCCTGGCGTGCCTCCCTTACTTCTCCTGCCAGCTTGTTGGCGGAGCCGAGGGTAAATAGTAAAACCAGGGATGTTAGCAGCAATAACTGTTTCAGGGTCATGGCATTGCTCCTTTCTCTAGGTCTCCTGTTTTATTATTGTTTTTTCCCCGCCGCTTTAACCTGAATATCGCCTCCCCGCATAACAGCCGCGGGGACGGAAATATAAAAATTTTAACAATAAAAATGATTGAATATTCAGACAAAGGTTTGCGTCAAATTGCATAGATTATGATAGAGAAAACTCATGCGAAAGAGGGGAAGAAATGAGAAAAAAGTTTGTCATCCCGGTCGTGTTGTTGTTTGTAGCGGCATTCGCCTTGCTGACGGCCTGCGGTTCCAAGGGGTCCAATACTGATCAGCCGCCGGTAAGTGAAAACAACAACACCGGTAATAATGCCGCCGACGTTGAGGAGCCGCCTGAACCGGAGGGGCCCAGCGGCACCATTTATATTGCCAGCACCGATTTTTCCTACGAGTCGACCGACCCGATTTTTTACGAGTCGCTGTGGGGCTTTGCCATGTATGACCCCCTGCTTACTTTTGATGAAAACGGCGATTTTATGGGGATGGTGGCGGAAAGCTGGGAGCTCAGTGACGACGGCAACACCTGGACCTTTAAAATTCGCAAAGGGATTAAGTTCCACAACGGGGACCCCCTGACGGCGCACGACGTTAAGTTCACCGTTGACCGCTTTGCTACGGAGGAGTCAACAAACCCGTGGTCCCAGTATTTGTGGAACAATTTAAACTATACGGAAGTAGTCGACGATTATACTTTCCGATACCATACCAACACGCCTGAACCCACCCTACTGGTTCCCTTTGCCTGGACCCGCATTCTGCCCAAAAAATATTTTGAAGAAGTGGGGCAGGAAGAGTTCAGGAGAAATCCCATCGGTTCCGGGCCGTGGAAGTTTGTTGAACATGTGCCGGAAACAAGCTTCAAATTGGAGGCCAACACCGAACATTGGTACCAGGTGCCGGAATTCCAGTACGTCGTAGACTTGCAGGTGCCGGAAGAAATGACACGCATCAGCATGCTGCGGACCGGGGAAGTGGACATCGCTCTTGGCATTTCAACAGACCGCTTGGTTGAACTGCGGGACAAGGAAGGTTTCAGGACAGTTGAAATAGGCGACCCGGTGATCTGGAGCATCAGTTTCCCCGGGACCTGGGTTACCGACAAGCCGACCGGCGATATACGCGTCCGGCAGGCCATGTCCCTGGCCATAAACCGACAGGAAATCTGCGATACATTTTATCAGGGGCTTGCCAAGCCGGGAGGGCGCTGGTATATGCACCCCGGCTCTTACGGCTGGGATCCGTCCTGGCAGCCAGACCCGTATGATCCGGAGAGAGCAAGGCAGCTCCTGGCGGAAGCAGGCTACCCGGATGCTTTTGCCGACAAGACGATTATCTATTATACGACCGAGGGCCCCGGTGTCGACCAGGCTCTGCTCCTGCAGGGATACTGGGCGGATATAGGCTTGGATGTGAAAGTGGAAATAATTGATTCTGTCCAGTGGGGCGGCATGTTCTTTGTGCGCAACACAGAGCCGGATGCGCCCAATGTAGGCAACATTTTCTCGTGGAGCTTCAGCAGCACGCCTAACTCGGTCTATCACAGCGCCAATATGTATACATCCACCGGCGTCCACAGCACGGGCAACGACCCGGTTGCCGATGAACTCTACTTTAAGGCAACAACAGAAAGGGATTTTGACAAGGCCCGCCAGTATTGGACGGAGTTCCGTGAATATGTGGAAACACTCTATTACAATGTCGGTATTGTAATGATCGATCCCCTTATCCTGGTCAGCGATAAGCTGGGTGAGTTTACAACCTTTAAAAACCTTTATCTTTATGATGCTTTGGCCGGAATCAAAAAACCGAAAAAGTAACCCCGGAAAACTGCCGCAGCAGGGCTCCTGCAGGGCCGGCTGCCTGCGGGGCCCTGCTGCAAACATTAATGTATAAATAAAGAGGTGAGGCAATGAGCCGCTATATTGTCATCCGCATTCTGCAAGCCTTCCTTGCCCTGATAGGCATTACCGTGCTCGTCTTTATCCTCGTGCGGGCTTCCGGCGACCCGACGCATTTGATTATCACACCCACTTCAACGCCGGAGGAAATTGCCAACCTGAAAAAACAACTGGGGCTGGACAAATCTTATCCGGAACAATTCGTGGTGTTTGTCAGCGGGCTCGTCCGGGGCGAGTTCGGTGATTCTATTATTAAAAGGAAACCGGCAGCGGAAATGATTAAAGAAGCGCTGCCGAATACCATTAAACTGGGGCTGCCGGCCTTTTTTATTGCCATGGCTCTGGCTCTGGGCCTGGGGGTTTTGGCCGCCGCTAGGCGTGATTCCATTTATGATGCCGGGGTGAAGCTGATAGCCGTGCTGGGCCAGGCGCTGCCCGGCTTTTGGGTTGCCATCATGGCCATGCTGCTGTTTTCTGTCCGGCTCCGGCTATTGCCGGTAGCCGGGGCAGGCACACTGAAGCATTACGTCTTGCCGGTAGGTACCATGGTTTTTTTCCTGTTGCCGGGGATGATGCGGCTTGTCCGCTCCAGCATGCTTGACGTTCTGGATGCGGAATATATCAGGCTGGCCAGAATTAAAGGGCTGTCGGAAGCAAAGATTATCTGGAAGCATGCGCTGCGGAATGCACTGATCGGTCCTTTAACGACGGCGGGCATGATTTTTGCTTCGCTGATTACCGGTGCGGTGATTACGGAAATCATTTTCAACTGGCCGGGCATGGGCAGGCTGCTGGTGGAGGCGGTTACAGCTCGCGACTTTCCGGTTGTGCAAGCGATTACCATGCTGGTGGCGGCAATGGACCTCGGGATGAACATTGTTGTCGACATTGCGTATGCTTTTGTCGATCCTCAAATCAGGCATCAAAAATCTTAGGGGCAGGAGATATAGATGATGCGCGTGCAAATAACAAAAAGGACGGCGAATGTCCGGCCCCGTAAAAAAAGTCGGCCACGGCACATACACGTTCTGAAAAACCTGACTTTTTACCTTCCCCTCCTGGTTTTGACACTCCTGGTCTTTACGGCTGTCTTTGCCGACGTGCTGGCTCCCCATGACCCTGTGGCGGTTTCCATGCAGGAACGGCTGCTCCCGCCGGCTTTTATGGAAGGGGGCACGAAAAAATATTTGCTGGGTACTGACCAGCTGGGCAGGGACATATTAAGCCGCATGATTTACGGCAGCCGGATCTCCCTCAGCGTTTCCCTGGCCGTGATTGCCATCACCGCCAGTGTCGGAACAGTCATGGGAATTGTGGCCGGGTACCTGGGGGGAGCAACGGAAGCGCTGCTGATGCGGATCACCGATATCAGCATGGCCTTCCCGCCAATGCTGTTGGCATTGCTTTTGGCGGTGGTTTTTGGGCCCGGCTTCTGGACGGTGGTACTGGCTTTGTCTATTCTGGGCTGGGCGCCTTATGCCCGCCTGATCCGGGGGGAAACACTGAAGCTGCGCTACACCGATTTTGTAGCGCAGGCACGCATCAACGGCGCTTCATCCCTGCGCATTATGGTGAAACATATTTTTCCCAACATAGTCAATTCATTGATCGTGGTAATAACCATGGCTGTAGGCATGCTGATCCTGGCGGAAGCCGCCTTGAGCTTCCTGGGTGTCGGTGTGCCGCCGCCGGCCCCTTCCTGGGGGTATATGGTTAACGAGGGCCGGTCGGTCATCGACCGTGCCTGGTGGATTTCCGCCTTTCCCGGGATTGTGATCGGACTGGTTGTTCTTTCCGGCAATTTCCTGGGCGACTGGCTGCGTGACAAGCTGGACCCGAGGTTGAGGCAGTTATGATGCAAAACCGGGCAAAAACAGTATTGGAAGTTGAAGGCCTCCGCACTTCCTTTTTTACCCGTAAAGGGGAAGTAAAAGCTGTTGACGGCATCAGCTTTTATGTGCGCGAGGGCGAAACACTGGGACTGGTGGGTGAATCAGGCTGCGGCAAGACTGTAACCGGGCTCTCTTTGCTGCGCCTGCTGCCCGAGCCGGCCGGACGCATCCTGGACGGGAAAATACTGCTGGACGGCATTGACCTTCTGGCGTTAAGCAAGAAGGAAATGCGCGCTGTCCGCGGCAAAGTGATCTCCATGATCCTGCAGGATCCCATGACGTCACTGAACCCGGTGTATACAGTGGGAGAGCAGATTGCCGAACCGGTCCGCCAGCAACAGGGGCTGCGGGGAGAAAAAGCGCGCGAGGCGGTCATTGCCGCCCTGCGGCTTTTGCATATCCCGTCACCCGAGGTGCGCCTGCGCGACTATCCGTTCCAGCTGAGCGGCGGTATGCGCCAGCGTGTGGTGGGTGCCATTGCCATGTCATGCAACCCGCGTCTTTTGATTGCCGATGAGCCTACTACCGCCCTTGATGCCACCATCCAGGCACAGTATCTTGCCTTGTTTAAAGAAGTACAGAGAAAGACAAACGTGGCGATTATTTTTATTACGCATGATTTCGGCGTGGTGGCCAGAATGTGCCACCGGGTGGCTGTAATGTATGCAGGCAAAATTGTGGAAACAGCTCCCACAGAGGTTATTTTCAGACAGCCGTGGCATCCTTACACGGCAGCCCTGATTAATTCAGTGCCGCGCCTGGACAGAAAGGTGGAGAGGCTTTATTCCATTAAAGGGCAGCCGCCCTCCCTCATAAACCTGCCGCCCGGCTGCCGTTTCTGTCCGCGCTGCCCGAAGGCAAGAGAAATCTGCCGGGAGCGGGAGCCGGAAGCAAGGCAGGTTGGCTCCGAACATTTCGTATTTTGTTGGCAGGTGAGCTGAATGGCGGAAGTATTGCTGGAAGTACAAGATTTGAAGAAACACTACCCGGTTACAAGAGGGCTGCTGCAAAAGACTATCGGCACTGTCAAGGCTGTTGACGGCGTATCTTTTCAGATTGAACGCGGCAGGACATTAAGCCTGGTGGGTGAGTCGGGTGCGGGGAAAACCACTGCGGCAAAAGCCATACTCCTTTTGGAACAGCCTACGGCAGGCAGTATACTTTTTGAAGGCAAGGATATCTGCCGGCTGCCCCCTGCCCGCCTGAAGACGGAATACAGGCCCAAGGTGCAAGCCGTGCAGCAGAATCCCTGGAGTTCCATGAACCCACGCATGCGCGTTCGTGATATTATTGCCGAACCTCTGGAGGTCAATACACGCTGGAAGAAAAAGCAAATTGACAGCCGCGTAGAGGAACTTCTGCAACAGGTCGGCCTGATGCCGGAATGGGCAGAGCGCTACCCGCATGAATTCTCCGGCGGGCAGGGGCAGCGGATTGCGGTGGCGCGCGCCCTGGCGCTCAACCCCGCCCTCATTGTTCTGGATGAGCCTGTTTCCGCCCTGGACGTGTCCATCCGGGCACAGATTATGAATTTGCTGAAGGACCTCCAGGATTTATACAACCTTTCCTATCTTGTTATTGCCCATGACCTGGCGACTGTCCGCTTTTTAAGCCACAGCGTGGCCATTATGTATCTGGGCCGGATTGTGGAATATGGGGAGGGCGAAGAATTGTGTACCAACCCGCTGCACCCTTATACGCGGGCTCTTATTTCTGCTTCGGCCATGACGGCGCAAAACATGGAGGAAGATAACGGCGCAAGAATTATCCTGGGGGGAGAAATGCCTTCTCCGGTCAACCCACCTTGTGGTTGTCATTTTCATCCCCGGTGCCCGGCGGCAACGGACAGGTGCGCCGTGGAAGCGCCTGCACCAAAGCTTTATGGTACGCATTATGTGGCCTGCCACCTCTGCGAATAGGCTATTCAAAAGGAAAGCTTTAATTTGTTTTCCGTCCATGATTGACAGTTTATTCTGTTGCTGATAAAGTTAACTTGTTGTTCTAGCTACGTCCAAAGAACCGGCGGCTTAGATATTTCCGGCACTTGTGTTCCGGTTTGGGCGGTGAACAATCGGGTACGGCATCTTAGCTTGTAAAGCAGCCAAGGGAGAGGGGAATGCTGATGAATACAGGCAAAAATTGTGAAAGGTCCCAGCAGTGGCGTCCATGCTGCAAAATCTGGCTTAATAACGGGCAGGAATCCGTCTTCGGGGATGGCAGGATGATCCTGCTGAAGGCAATAGAAGAGTACGGTTCGATTAATCAGGCTGCAGCAAAGCTTAACATGTCTTACCGGGCTGCATGGGGGAAAATTAAAATTATGGAAAAACGCCTGGGTTTTAAAGTAGTCAATAAGCATATCGGAGGGGTAGCCAGCGGTTCTGAATTGACGGCAGAGGCCAAAAAACTGATGGCTGCATATTCCGCTTTGACGGCGGAGACTGCCAGAGCGGTGGAAGAAGCTTTCCACAAACATTTTGGCGATTTTTTGGCGAACGGCAAAGGAGAATCCGGCGGTAATTGACCCGGAAGGAGAAACTGCGGGAGAATAATTATAGTACCAGGAAAGAAGGATATATATAGTCGTTATGCTTATATTGACATAGCCGGATGCATCTGGTTATAATATAATACTGACAGGTATAAACTGTCGGCCCCGCCACAAGTTTATTTTTTTATTTGCATTATGTTCAATAAAGCATAATGCTTAGGTGAAAGGAGAGATTGCCAAGTGGGAGTAAAGAAAATAAAATTGACAGTTAACGGCAAGACACATCAGGTGGTGGCGGACGAAGATTTAACATTGCTCGACCTGCTGCGTGACGAGTTGCACCTCACGGGGGCCAAGCAGTCCTGTGACAAGAAAGGACAATGCGGCGCTTGTACCGTGATCATGAACGGGCGGGCAGTCAGGTCATGCCTGATGAAAGTCAGCAAGCTGGACGGTGCCGATGTTATTACGGTGGAGGGTCTCGGCACACCGGAGAACCCACACCTGATCCAGGAAGCATTTGTCCTGGCGGGTGCAATCCAATGCGGTTTCTGTACTCCGGGAATGATCATGGCAACGAAAGCATTGCTGGATAAAAACAACAATCCGGATACGGAAGAGATTAAAAAGGCACTCCGCGGTAACCTGTGCCGCTGCACCGGATATGCAAAGATTATTGATGCGGTGAAGCTGGCAGGACGTTTTCTGCGCGGCGAAATTACGCCGGATGATGTGCGTCCCAATCCGGACGGCCCCAAAGTGGGTGTTTCGCATCCGCGTCCCACAGCTATGGAAAAAGCCTGCGGTACGGCCCGTTATACGGCAGATTACCTGGTTCCCGGGGCGCTGGAACTGGCAGTCGTACATAGCCCCCATGAGCATGCCATCATTAAGAAGATCGATTTTTCCGAAGCGGAAAAAATGCCCGGTGTCGTTGGCTTTATGACGGCCAAAGATATTAAGGGGACAAACAGGCTGGTTTTGAACACTAATGACCGTCCCCTGCTGTGCGAAGACAAAGTACGCAGCTATGGCGATCCCGTGGCGATTGTGGCTGCCAGAACGCGCAAAGAAGCCAGGGAAGCGGCCAAGGCCGTGAAAGTGGAATACGAAGTGCTGCCTGCCCTGCATTCTCCTGAAGAAGCGATGGCAGAAGGTGCTATCCAAATTCATCCCGACAGGCCGAACTTGTGTTTCACCCACCCGCAAATCAAAGGCGATGCCCAAAAAGCCCTCGCGGAAGCAGCGGCTGTTGTGGAAGCCCACTTTAAAACGCAGATTAACCACCAGGCGCCGCTGGAGCCGGAGGCAAGCGTTGCTTACCTGGAAGAAGACGAGGACGGCGATGTCCAACTTGTGGTTGTCGGGCGCAGCATCAATATTCACAAACACCTTTCGGCGCTGCAGGATGCCCTCGGGTATGAGAATATCCGTTATGAAGAAGCTGTATCCGGCGGCCAGTTTGGCATGAAGGTAGAAATAACTTCGGAAGGAATAGCGGGAGCTGCTGCCCTGCATTTCAAACAGCCTGTACGTTACATCCCCAGCCTGGAAGAATCCATGTGGATTACTCCCAAGCGCCATCCCTATGATATGAAGGTAAAACTGGCTGCGGACAGCGAGGGGAAAATTACGGCGTACGACATCGACTTTACTGTGGACAACGGCGCTTACCATTCCAACGGGGACACAATTATCAACCGCTCGCTGCGCATGCTGTCAGGCTCTTATAATATCCCCAACGTCAATGCCTTTGCGCGCCTTGTTTACACAAACAACCCGTGGGGCTCTTCGGCGCGCGGTGCCGGGCCGCCACAAACCAACTTTGCCCTGGAATGCGCAGTAAACATGCTGGCCGAAAAGATGGGCATCGACCCGCTGGAATTCAGGCTGAAAAATTCACTGCAGCCGGGACAAAGCAAATCAACAGGCACAGTGGTTACAGAATGGCCGTTCCCGGTTGTCTGTGAGTCGCTTAAGCCGCATTATGAAAGAGCGAAGCGCGAAGCGGCCAAATACAAAGAAGGTACCATTGTACGGGGCGTCGGCATTGCCGCCGGTTCCTTCGGCATCGGTAGCCCCGGAGACAAGGCTATTGTTTCCATTGAACTCGACCCGGATGACGGCGTAACTGTCTATGCTGCCGTGGCCGACCCCGGCGAAGGAAATGAATCCATGCTGACGCAATTGGCTGCTGAAGTGCTCAACCTGCCGCTGAAAAAAGTACGCCTGGTTACACGCGACACCGACCGGACAACAGCCACCGGGCCGGCCGCCGGCAGCCGCATGACCTACATGTGCGGCGGCGCATTGGTCGAAGCGGCGAAACAGTTGAAGGCAGCCATGGAAGAATGCGGCGCCACCTGCTATGACGATCTTGTCAAAGCCGGGAAGCCTACCCGCTATACCGGGACAAAGGTCACCCTGCAGTCAGGGCCGCTGGATAAGCAAACCGGTCAAGGCTCGGCGTACGAGTCCGAAGTTCACTGCCTCCAGATGGCCGAGGTGGAAGTGAACAAGGAAACCGGTGAGGTCACTATTCTCAAGATGACCACGGCGGTTGACAGCGGTCCCGTTATCAACCGGCTGAATTATGAAGGCCAGCTGGAAGGCGGTGCCGATATGGGAGCCGGCTTTGCTCTGCGTGAACAGTATATTGCCAAAGAAACTAAAGACTGGGTTACTTTCAAGTTCCCCACTATAAAAACAGCTTTCCCCATGGAGGCTATCATTACTGAAACTCCTCGCGAGCGGGGCACCCTGTACGGCAGCACGGGCGTGGGCGAAATGACCATGGTGCCTACCGCACCGGCCATCATCAGCGCCATCTACGATGCCATTGGTGTTTGGATCTGCGATTTGCCGGCAACTCCGGAGAAAATCAAGGCTGCATTGCAAAACAAGGCATAAAATGAACAACCAGAATAGCAAAACTGCAAAGGGTGAACCCGGTCAAAGCTACTACCGGTCTGTGGCCGGGCTCACCCTTTTATTTGATAATGAAGATTATCTCTGGGAGCCGGCTGACTGGACGGAGGATGTGGCCCGTGTTTTGGCACAAGAGTGCGGTATTCCGGAACTGACGGAAAAACACTGGCGTGTCATCCGTTTCATGCGTGAATTTTATTTTGCCAACGGCAGAGCGCCGCTCAACAGACAGCTCAAACAAGGTACCGGTATGACACTGATGGAAATTGAAGCTCTTTTCCCCGGCGGCATTAAGCAGGATGCCCGCCGCATTGCCGGTCTGCCTAACCCGAAAGCTTGTTTGTAGGAGGCACTTCCCATGGAAAGACAGACAGAAGGCAGTGTTATTTATCTGGACAATGCTGCCACCTCTTATCCCAAACCGCCGGAAGTCTTGCAGAAGATGGTGCAGGATTATGCCCGTTTTGGCGTCTCTCCGGGGCGTGGCAGCTATGATCTGGCTGTCTCTGCCGCCGATCTGGTATGGCGGGCTAGAAAAAAAGTGGCAGCCTTTTTTCATGCCCCGGATCCGTCGCGGGTTATTTTTGCCGCCAATGCTACAGATGCCTTAAACAAGGCGCTGCTGGGACTGCTTGAACCGGGCGATCATGTTATCAGTACACGCCTGGAACATAATTCTGTCTTGCGACCTTTATTTTTCCTCAAGGAGAAAATAGGCATAACTTATGATCTTGTGCCCTTCGACGGCTCCGGCAGGGTGGATCCCGACGAGATAACAAAGCTCTTCCGGCACAAGACAAAGCTGGTCGTCATGAATCATGCTTCCAACGTGCTGGGCAGCGTCCAGCAGGTGGAGGCTGTCGGCCGGGCCTGCAGGGAGAGGGGCATTGCACTTCTGATAGATACAGCCCAGAGTGCGGGGCATATACCAATTGATATGGAAAAAATGCATATCCAGGCGGTTGCTTTTACCGGGCACAAGAGTCTCATGGGGCCTGCCGGAATCGGCGGCCTTGTTCTTGCCCCGGGACTCGATGTCAAGCCCACGTTTACCGGTGGGACGGGCGTGGAGTCCCACAACCTGAAACAGCCTGCCGATTACCCGCATCGCCTGGAAAGCGGCACCCTGAACTTGCCCGGCATTTTCGGCTTGTCGGCCGGGCTTGACTATCTTGCCAAAGTACAGGAAAATGTAGAAGAGGGAAAACATGAAATCAGGCTGGCGCAAATGCTTTACGACGGTATAAAGGACATTCCCGGGGTAAAAATTGTTAGTCCGCGGCCGGGTGCCGATACTGTTCCCATCGTGACCTGTACTGTCAGTGGGATGGTCTCCAGCGATGTGGGGGATATTTTGGACGGTGATTTTCAGATAGCGGTCAGGACAGGACTGCATTGCGCCCCGCTTGTCCATGAAACACTGGGCACAGTCAAAACAGGGGCGGTCCGTTTCAGCCCGGGGCCGTTCAATACGGGCGAAGATATTATGCAGGCCGTGAAGGCCATGGAAAAGATTGCCATGAGGGCCAAATAACAACACACTGCAAGAGTTTATTTAGATGCCCGGCTGTGCCTGTTTTAGCTTTTACAGGAGGTTGCTATGACGAGGATAACGGCAGTTGTTCCCGCAGCCGGATATTCTTCCCGCATGGGGCTTTTCAAGCCGCTTTTGCCGCTGGCTGACGGCCTGGTCCTGGAAAAGGCAATCAGGACATTTACTGCCGGCGGCATTAATGATATTCTTGTGGTAACGGGCCATAAAGCTGAACTGGTTGCCCCGGTGGCGCGGCGGCTTGGTGCCGCTGTTGTTTATAACGCAGAGTACGACCGGGGGATGTATGCTTCTGTGCAGGCGGCGGCAAGGGCGCTTCCGCAGCACACGGAAGCATTTTTTTTCCTGCCTGCAGACATGCCTATGGTTGCGCCGGCGACAATTCAAAAACTGCTTGCCGTTTTTGCAGAAAAAGCTCCCGATGTGGCCTATCCTGCAACGGAGGGCAGGAGAGGACACCCGCCGCTGATTTCCGCCAGACTGCGCCCCGCCATCCTGAAAGGGGAAAAGGAAGGGGGACTGAAAGCGCTCCTGCTGGAGCATGCCCGCAGCGTCAGCGAAGTGCCTGTTGACGACCCCGGTATTTTGCTGGACCTGGATACGGAGGATGCCTACAGGGAGCTGGTTGTGCCGGCTTTGGCGGACTACCCGACGGCGGCCATGTGTGCCGCCATCTGGCAAAAGTATCATGTGCCGGACGGAATCATCAGGCATATGCAGCAGGTTGCCCGTGCAGCCTGCCTGCTGGCGGAACATGTCAACAGCAGCGGCCTGCGCATTCATACCGGCCTTTTGCAGGCGGCGTGCCTGCTGCATGATATTGCCCGGGGAAAGCAAAAGCATGCGGAAATTGGCAGGCAAATTGTTACAGATCTTGGCTATCCGGCGGTTGGGGAAGTAATTGGCTGCCATATGGATTTGCCCGCCGCCTACACGGAAAAAATTACGGAACATTCGCTGCTTTACCTTGCCGACAAGCTGACCGCAGGTGAACGCCTTGTCTCCCTTGCGGAAAGACTGGCGGCAGGCGAAAGGCGCTTCCAGGACAAGCCTGAAGCCCTTCGGATGCTGCGCCTGCGGCTGCAGCAGGCGCAAAAAATCAGCCGGCGGGTGGCGGCTGTAACAAAGCGCGGTGTGGAAGAAATTTTGTGCAGGGAAGCAGGAATATTTGAATAAAATGAAAAAAAGAAAGATTTACTTGCTTAGACATGCGGAGCCGTTGTTAACAAGCAGAGGCGCAAAGATTTTTCTGGGGGGACAGAGCGACCCGCCTTTAAGCCCTGCCGGCAACCGGCAGGCGGAGGCACTGGCTGCGGCCCTGTCCGGCGTGGACCTGGAAGCGGTCTATTGCAGCGACCTGCGCCGTTCCAGGCAGACGGCCGCCGCTATTGCCCAAAAATGCGGTATGGTGCCCAGAGTCTGTCCTGCCCTGCGGGAGATCGGGCTTGGTGAGTGGGAAGGGATGACTTTTGCCGAAGTGCAGAGCCGCTACCAGCGCGAGTTCAGGGAGCGGGGAGAAAATATCGTCTCTTACCAGCCTCCGGGCGGAGAAAGCTTTGCCGACTTGGCACGGCGGGTGCTGCCCGCTTTTCGGAGGATTGTAGCTGAAACAGGGGGCAATATCGCCATCATCGGCCATGCCGGTGTGAACAGAGTTATTTTGTGTCACGTGCAGCAACTGGACCTGGCGTTGCTTTTTGGCATCCGCCAGGAATACGGACAGATTACAGTCATTGAACAAAACAACAAACTTTTCCGCATAACTAAAAAGGGGCTGTAATTGGCATACCTGAACAAAGGAGAGTTTGCGCTTTGACAAACATTTATGCCGGAGTGCTGCAGGAACTGGACCGGGGCAAGCCGGCAGTTTTAGTAACCGAATTAATGGCGGATAAAAAAGGTGCATATTCAAGCAAAAAAGCGCTTTATACGGCAGATGAGGCAGAACGCCAGACCCGGGCGCGGGAAGATAAAGCGGCAATCGCCGAGGCGCTGGCGGACGGCAGAGTGAAATTGCTGGTTGAGACGCACCGAATTCGCGTCATCGAACCTTTTTACCCCGAACCGCAGCTCATAATTCTGGGAGGCGGCCATATTGCCGTTCCGCTCGCTGAATTTGCCGCCCGGACGGGTTTTGCCGTCACTGTTGTCGATGACCGTCTTGCCTTTGCCAATCGCGAGCGTTTTCCGAGAGTCAGACAGGTCATCTGTGACAGTTTCAGCACCTGTTGGGAGAAGCTGCATTTTACACCCTACACATATGTGGTGATCGTGACCAGAGGCCATCGTCACGACCTGGAGTGCCTGCGCCGAATTTTGCAAGAGCAGTGGGCTTATGCCGGCATGATCGGCTCACACCGGCGCATAGCAGCCGCCCGGAAGCAGCTGGCCGCGGAAGGCTTTGCGGCAGACATGCTTGCCAGGGTGAACATGCCCATTGGTCTGAAAATCGGTGCGGTTACGCCGGAGGAAATTGCCGTCTCCATCCTGGCGCAGCTGATCAGTTACCGCCGGCTGCAAAACCCGGGGCAGCCGGAAAAGTCAGCCGCAAAAGCAGCAACAGAAAGTGACAGAAGGCTCTTGCAGGAGCTTGCCGCAGGCGGGGACAGAACGAAAGCCATTGCTACTGTGGTTGCCACAAAGGGCTCTGTCCCGCGCAGGGAAGGGGCCAAAATGCTTGTTTTCCCCGACGGCAGCCTGCTTGGCAGCATTGGCGGCGGCTGTGCGGAAAGTGAAGTGATCAGGGAGGCACTGACTATCCTGGCAATAGGCGGCTGCAAGCTGCACCACCTTGATTTGACAGGAGAGGTGGCAGAGGAAATGGGCATGGTCTGCGGCGGTACCATGGATGTGCTGATTGAAGCCTGGCCTCCCGGAGGAGGGGCGGGCAATGGATGGTAGCGGCTGCCCAAAAGCATTTTACGCGCGGGGAATTTTAGAGCAGGTGACCGGTTATACCCTGCGGCCCGGCGGTCTGGATCTGACCAGGGAAGCGGCAGAGTGGTGCCGTTTCCCTGAAGGTGCCAAAATTCTGGACATTGGCTGCGGCTTTGGCGAGACTGTCCATTTGCTGCGGTCGGAGTACGGCTTGGATGCATTCGGTCTTGATGCCGAGGAGGAAATGATACAAAAAGCAAAAGCCAGGTACCCGGACCTGCCTTTGTTGAAAGGCAGCGCGGAAAACCTGCCTGCAGCAGACGGTGAACTGGATGCTATTATTATGGAATGTACCCTCTCCCTGCTGCCCGAACCGGACATCACCCTTGCAGAATGCCGCCGGGCACTGAAACAGGACGGCAGGCTGATTATCAGTGATTTTTATTACAGGAACCGCGGCGGCTTCAGGCACAGGGAATATTATGAAGATTTGCTTGCAGCACACGGTTTCAGCCTGCAACTCTGGGCGGACAAGTCAGCTTATTTGACGCAGCTGCTTGTCAACTGCGTGCTGGGGAAAGGCGATGCAGGCGTTCTCTGGCAATGCCTGCTGAACAAAGAAGAAAATAAAGGTCTGAAGACCGGTGAACTGAAAAAATATAAACCAGGTTATTTCCTGCTGGTGGCACAAAAAAACCTGCGCCGGACAACTTAACTGCGCCTGAGCTGCCGGCTGAGGGAGGAGGAGTAAAAAATGGCCGATGATGTACGCATCCGTAATTTGCAGCAGCAGGGGTATTGCTGCACACAAATCATGCTGAAAATGGGCCTGGAGGATGCCGGTTTGCCGGAAGAGCCTGCGCTGTTAAAAGCGGCCGCCGGGCTCTGCGGCGGCATGCACAGCGGTCTTGTCTGCGGCATTTTAAGTGGGGCCTGTGCTTTGCTTGCCCTTTTGCTGCCGGAAAAAACCGCCCTTTTATGCAGCAAGATTACCGACTGGTTCATGAATGAATTTAAGGCGGAAAACAACAGTATCGACTGCAAAGACTTGATCCCGGGCGGCGACCTGGACCGCTTTGTTAAATGCCCGCGCATGCTTGCGGCAACCTATGCAAAAGTTAGAGAACTGCTTGATGAACATGATTTTGAATTTGCAGAATAAGGCGGCAGCCGGCGTCGCATGTTCTTCTGGGCGGCAGTAAAAAAGTTTACAGGAGAGCGGAAACATGTTGATGAAAAGCCCGCTGGAAGCATGGATCGCCCGAAAAACAGGCTGCGAGCAGCTGACACGCGAAAAGCTGGAGCAGTATCAACTGGCACAGCTGCAGAAAACAGTGCGCCTGGCAAAGGCCAAAAGCCTGTTTTACCGCCACCGGCTCGCCGGCTTTGACGCAGAAAAAATTACCGATTTTGCCAGCTTTGCGCGTCTTCCTTTTACCTACCCCAAAGACCTCAGAGAAGACAGCCTGCGTTTTGTCTGCACCAGCCAGGCTGACATAGCGCGCATTGTCACCCTGCAAACATCGGGAACAACGGGGCGGCCCAAAAGGGTTTATTTTACCAAGGCCGACCAGGAACTCACGCTGGATTTTTTCCATCATGGCATGCTCAGTCTGACCGGCCCCGGGGACAGGGTTCTGATCCTTTTGCCTTGGCAGACGCCGGGCAGTGTGGGCGACCTGCTGCAGATCGCTTTGCGTCGCATGCAAGCGGTACCCCTGCCGTACGGGCCTGTTTCCGATCCTCAGGCGGCGGTCAGCTATGCGCTGCAGTCCGGTGCCACGGCAATTGTGGGCATACCGGTTCAGGTCCTGGCCATGGCAAGGCAGCCGGCAGGCCATCTTTTGCGGAAGAAAATAAAAAATGTGCTTTTGTGCACTGATTATGTGCCACAGGCCATCTGCCGCGCCCTGGAAGATGCCTGGGGCTGCTCTGTTTTCCATCATTACGGGATGACGGAAATGGGACTGGGCGGCGGAGTCCAGTGCCGGGCGCTGCAGGGATATCACCTGCGGGAGGCCGATTTGTTCTTTGAAATTGTGGACCCGGCAAGCGGCGAGGTCTTGCCGGAAGGCGAAACTGGTGAAGTGGTTTTTACAACCCTGACCAGGGAAGGCATGCCACTTATCCGTTACAGAACGGGAGATGTGAGCAGCTTTTTACCGGACAAGTGCCCTTGCGGTACTATCCTGCGCAGCCTGGCTCTGATCAAAAACAGGGTGGACGGTTTAATCCCCTTTGGCAGCGGAATCATAACCCTGCCGGATTTGGACGAGAAGCTTTTCGCCTTTGATTTCATCCTGGATTACAAAGCGTATGTAAAAAAGAACAAAGAGCAAAGCGAGCTGCAGCTTGTGCTGAAAACGGCGGACGGCAGCAGGGCGGACCTTGCCGCCGTCATTAAATCTGTGCTGACGCTGCCCGCCTTGCTGGAAGGCGACCAACGCCGGTTCATGCTGAAAGTGAGCGAGCAGCCCGATTTTGCCGCATATACGGACGGGACGGCCAAACGCACCATTACCGTTATCCAATAGCTGCGGGCAAAACCTGTTTGCACCACTTTACTTTCCGCAAAGATTGTAATATAATAATCAAGCAATGCATTTGCCGAAGTGGCGGAACTGGCAGACGCACTTGACTCAAAATCAAGCGGGCCTTGCGCCCATGCGGGTTCGACTCCCGCCTTCGGCACCAGGAAAAAACAAACTTCCCGCCGGGAAGCCGTATACCCGGGCGGGAAGTTTTTCTTTTGGCACTGTTTTAAGCTTTGCGGCCGATGACAACAAACATCTGATCATTGTCAATCTCCACGCTCATCTCCAAACCTGCTGCCCCAAAGTAGTTGCGGAAGACATCAGGCGGCGGCAGGCGGTCTTTTTTAACCGGTCCGCCCTTGTTTTGGTGGAGGTTGTTGATGTCTTCCCTGCTTTGGGAATGCGCCACCACAAAGCTGCCGCCTTTTTTCAGATATGCAGCCAGTTTTGTTACAGCCGCCTTCTTGTTTTTAAAATGAGGAAACATGGAGTAGCACATGATGCAGTCAAAGTAAGCTGTCGGCAGGGGTACTTCCAGGACATCGCCCACAATAAACCTGACGTTGTGATAAGTATATTTCCTTTTAGCTACGGCTATCATTTTTACCGCTTCATCAACGGCGGTGATTTCGCCTTCAGGACCTATACGGCTGCAGAGATGCGGTATCATAACGCCGGTACCCGTCCCGACATCAAGCACTTTGCCGCCTGCAGGTATTTGGACCAGGTCGAGGATGGCGTCAATTTTTCCCGCATCATGTGTCACGAGGCTGTCCCATTGTTCAGCCACTTCATTGAAGTAATCCTTATCTTTCAATTTGCAGGGCTCCTTTTTTGCTGAAACGGGCTTTATTTAATAAAACTACCAGCGGCGGCAGCAGGACAAGCTGCACCACGATCCCCGGCAGGCCTGTTGTAACGGCGGAAGCCACAAAAACCGGCGGACTGGGAAGATTGGCGGCAAAAAGATTTGCCAGCACCCAGACTGCCAGGCCTGCCACAATCCTGCCGGCAAGCATGCTGGCAAGCAGGGAGAGATATACATTATATTTTCTGCTGCTCATGATACTGGCTACTGCAGCATAAGCTGCCAGCTCACATACCATGTAGGGAAGGACGGGGAAAAGCGGCGGCATGCCGGTTAAAAGGGAGCTGAGAAGGGGAGTTGCCGCTCCTACCAAAAAAGCAAAAGGCAAATCAAGAATGAACCCGGCCAGCAGCACCGGAATATGCATGGGAAGAAAAGTACTGCCGAGACCCACCATGTGAAAAGTCACTGGCAAAACGATGCCCATGGCAAGCATGAGACCGGCAAGCACCATTTGTTTAACTGTGTTATTATGCATCAGACTGTTCCTCCTTTTGGGGAAAAATAAAAACCATGAATGTACTGTTTCCTACAGTATCCCTTCATGGTTTGGTTTAAATAAAAATGTCTTTTTGGCGGCGCAAACCTTCATGGTTTGCTTTTGCATTTAGTATAACAGAAAAGCAAACAGCTGTCAATCTGAAAGTAAAATATTGCCAGCTGCATTTTGCCGGCATTGCGGCGGAAGTTTGCCGCTAAACGATTTTCGCCCGGCAACTGTTTTTAGAGCCAATCAGCGGAGTGTCTCCATGACAAGCACTCCTTTTAACGTTTTGCTTTTGCACCGCAGACCGGTACGGAATTCGTCCGGGCCTAAATGGCCTGGGAAAAATACTTTTCCAGGGCCCAGCCAGTGACGCCCCCCATAACCAGGTGCGTCAATAAAAGCAGGAAATCCGGCAGCGGTGTGACGAGGGTTGCCCGAGAGAGATTAAGGGCCATGCCGATGCCGAAAGCAATAAAATAAAACAGGGAACCGTATGCTATTCCTTTGATTATGGCGTAGTCTGTTCCCGTAAAACGCAGGACCAGTAGCAGCAGGGTGCCGAAGTATGCCGCAATTGTCCAGTCGGTGATCGCTCCGGTGACAAGGCTCAGCGGTGCAGCAAGATTTTCTGCAGAGTAGTAGAAACCGGCGGCAATGTGAACAAAACTGTATCTAATCCAGCCCAAAAAGTAAAATGTCCAGACCATGGCTTCTTTGACGACGTTTCCTATCCAGCCGGCCAGACAGCCGGCGATAATTGTGTCTCTAATTTTAAGCAATGCCTGCCCCCCCGGGTTTTCAACCTTATGGATAATAGTATTTTCCTTTTGTCGGTATTTATGTAAAGGAAAGCGACCTGTCGCTTCCGGCCGCAGGAAGAGGCAAAGACAATTGCTGAGCTCCGGTTAAGGTGATACAATGAAAGCAAGCATTCCCATGCAGGCACTGCTTACTATGGTCAATGCGGCAGCAACTGCCGGAAGTAATTATAAGGAATGGAGTTGATGCAAGCGTGTATAAGAATCTTTATCCCCATCTCTTTCAACCGCTGCGTCTGAAAGGTCTCATGATGAAAAACCGCATCATGTCAGCCCCTAATATGCTTTTCCATACGGTGGACGGCAGGCCGACGCAATACTATATTAGCTACCTTGAGCACAAGGCCAGGGGAGGAGCTGGCCTGGTAACGCTGGGGGAAATTCCTGTTTGCGACGGCGCAAGCCATACTCCTCCCATGCGGTGGACATGGGACAACCTGCCTCTCTTTGGCGAAATGGCGGCCGCCATTCATGAACATGGCGCCCTGGCCGCGGTGGAACTGGTGCACGGCGGCATGAGAGCCAACCCGAAATACAACACGGTGCCGATTAAAGGGCCTGTGGCCGGTGTCAACCACCTGGGGGCTGAAGTGCAGGCCATGACGGTGGAAGATATGGAACAGGTTGCGGATGCTTTTGCTGAGGCAGCCGCCTTCTGGTATCATGCCGGTTTTGACGCCGTTCTCATCCATGCCGCCCATGGCTGGCTGATCCCGCAATTTCTGTCTCCCCTGATCAACAAGCGCACCGACGAGTATGGCGGCAGCCTGGAAAACAGGATGCGCTTCCCCCTTGCCATCCTGCGCCGGGTCAGGGAAAAAGTGGGGGACGGCAAAGTAATCATGCTGCGCCTGTCCGGCTCCGAAAGACATCCGGAAGGCTTCACAACCGACGATATTGTTGCTTTCCTGGAGAGGGCGCAGCAGTATGTGGACCTGGCGGAAATCAGTACCGAAGGGGTAACAAACTTTTTTGCCATCACGTACTCGCCGTGGGGGCAGAATGTTGAACTGGCAGCAGCAATCAAAGCAGCGGGCAAGATTAAGATTCCCATTTTTACTTTAGGCTCCATCGTATCTCCGGAGCAGGCGGAAGACATAATTGCCTCGGGCAAGGCAGACGGTGTTTCCATGTCGCGCGCCCTGTTGGCCGATCCTTTCCTGCCCAAAAAAGCAGCCCTGGGCAGGGCGGATGAAATTGTGCCTTGCCTGCGCTGCTTGAACTGCACCGACAGTGACAATGCAAGAAGGCACCTGGTGTGTAGTGTGAACCCGCTGATCGGCAGGGAAGCGCGCCTTGGCTTTGCCGACACGCTGGGGAAGGCAAACCGCCGGCTAAAAGTACTGGTGGCGGGCGGCGGCCCTGCCGGCATGCAGGCTGCAGTTACAGCCAGCGAACGGGGACATGATGTGATCCTGTGTGAAAAAAGCGACTCCCTGGGCGGGCTACTGAAGCTGCTTGCCCGCGACAGCCTGAAAAAAGACCTGCGGCGCTTTACAGAATACCTGCTGCGGCGTGTCGCCTCCTCGGGTGTGGCAGTAAAGCTGAATACGGAAGTAAACAGGGAACTTGTGGCGGCGGAGGCACCTGACGCCGTGATCGTGGCTGTCGGCAGCCTGCCGCTTTTGCCGAAAGCTATCAGGGGCATTGAGAAGGCAAAGCATATTACCAGCATTTACCAGCAGGAGCCGGACAACTCCGTTCAGAAAAGGGTTGTTATTATTGGCGGCGGCCTTGCCGGCGTGGAAAGCGGGCTCCATCTGGCGAACATGGGGAAAAAGGTTACTGTGCTGGAAATGCTGCCCGAGTATGCAATAGAAGCCGGGGGAGTTTACCGGCTGGGTCTGCAGGCAAAGGCAGAAGAACTTGGCCTCAATATTATTACCGGTGCGCGCTGCCTTGAGGTAGCCGACGGAAGCGTCCGTTACGAAAAAGACGGCCGGGAAAGCGAAGTGGAATGTGACGCCGTTTACTATGCCACGGGCATGATAAGTAATACGCAGCCTTACCTTGAACTGGCAGACACCGCTCCCTTTGTCATCCCGGTAGGCGACTGCAGGCGGGCCGGCAAAATTGACGGCGCCATCCATTCAGGTTATTTTGCAGCCCTTGATCTGGGGATGCTGTAGACCGGCGGCAGTATTTTCCGCCCACCTGGCAACTATTGCCGGTTCCGACATAGAGGACGGTGCCCCTGGGCAAACTAGCGGCAATGAAAATTATTGCTCAAAGGCACGCGAACAGCCAAAGGAGGCAATCATGGTTAACAAAGAGCGCTTGCTGCAAACCTTTCTGGAGATTGTCCGGGTCAACAGCCAGACCAAAAAAGAGCGGGCAATGGCGGATTATCTCAAAGCGAAACTGCAGGAGCTGGGGCTTGCGGTAACAGAAGACGGAGCCGGGGAGGCGATCGGCGGCAACGCCGGCAATGTCATAGGTGTCCTGAAAGGCTCGGCGGAGAAAAAAGCACTCCTGTTTTCCGCCCACATGGACCGTGTGGCGCCCGGCGAAAATATTAAGGCGGTAGTGGAAGACGATATTGTAAGAAGCGGCGGTGATACCATCCTGGGTTCCGACGACGGTGCCGGGCTGGCCGGTATTCTGGAGCTTTTGCGGATAATCAGGGAAAGACAAATCCCGCACGGGCGCATTGAAGTTGTCTTTACCATTGCGGAAGAGGGTGGGCTGAACGGAGCCAAGTCCCTGGACACAGAAAAGCTGCAGGCGAAACACGCCATTATCCTGGACAGTACTGGCAAGGCAGGCACGGTCATCAACCGGGCTCCTGCCCAGGATGAAATTATCGCAAAAATTCGCGGCCGCGCGGCTCATGCAGGAGTGGAACCGGAAAAAGGGATTAATGCCATTTTGGTTGCGGCCAAGGCTGTCAGTAGAATGCAGCTGGGACGCCTTGATGCGGAAACAACGGCTAATATCGGGGTCATTGCGGGAGGAACGGCAACCAATATCATCCCGGACTACGTGGAGGTGCGCGGGGAAGCCCGCAGCCTGAGGGAAGAAAAGCTTGTCCGCGCCACTGAAGCAATGGCCAGAGAGTTTATGGCGGCGGCAGGGGAGGAGAACGCACAAGTTGACCTGACTGTCAACCGCCTTTATCCTGCCTTTCACCTGCCGGAGGAGCATGAACTGCTGCAGCTGGTGAAGCGGGCGGGAGAAGCCTGCGATGTTCCTGTTACGCTAATGTCCACAGGCGGGGGCAGCGATGCCAATATTTTTAACGGCAAAGGCATTGCCGCCGTCAACCTGGCGGTGGGAAATGAAGAAGTCCATACGGTAAATGAATACCTGGTGCTTCCCGAACTGGTGAAAACGGTGGCACTGGCCGTGAAAATTGTTGAGCTGGCCTGATGCACACTTTGCACCTGTCATGCATATAGTGGAATATGCTTGAGACATTTACCGGGGGGGGGATGAAATGCGTGGTTTTGCAGCTGCTTCACTTGTCCGCAAATTGGCCGGTCTGGCCCTTGCGGTTGCTGGCATTGCCCTCGTTATCAATACCCTGCCGGGATACTTATGGATCTTACTGTTGGGTTTCGGCCTGATCTGGGCCGGCTGGCTGGTGTTCCGGGCTGAGCGCATCTGGTAGAAAGGAGGAGAAGCATGCGTTTCTATACAGTGAAAGTGCCGAAATTCCTTGGTAAAATCCTGAAAGGCATCTTGGGCATTTGGCAAAAATAAAAAAAGCGCGCAGGCGCTTTTTCAGACTGTAGACAAAAATGGCCTTTAGGAAGCAAAACCTAGAGGCCATTTTACTTTTAAACATAAAATAACTGAAATGTTAGAGAGTACTCCCTGCTGCGGGGAGGTTGTGGGCGGTAATGTCCG
>JAAYMN010000101.1 GCA_012521345.1 Bacillota bacterium | reverse complement strand
GCCTCCTAGGCAATTCCTCCACCGTTATCGCAAGGCTTAAATTCTGTATGACTGCTGGTTTTTCATGGCCAAAATTGCTGGTTTTTTTGTGACCAAAAATACTGTTTTTCAAATGACCATTGACACGTGCAATGAATATAGTTGCATCACTTATGCAAAGGCACTACTAGGTGCAAGCCTGGAAACAAATAAGACATTAAAGGATTACAGCTTGGGCAGGCATCGGAAATGACGCAGCACATGGTAATTGGGACCAAGTCAACGATAAAGCTCGGATAAAAACTATTCTTGAGGGTATCAATTTATTTATGAGAAGGTATTTTGGAAACAGTTGATATTTCGATAAGTTTACATAATATATATTATCGGACGTTATTTAGGTAAAATACATGCCGCTTTCTGCGGCTTTTTTTACTTTTCTCCCTCTACCCTGCTTCTTTGAGTTTGTTAACAAGCGTGAGTCCCACAAAGTTGCAAATCTGCATTTAGGTGATCAGAAGCTGCAAGACTCCCAGCGGCGGCCGTTCCAACATGACAATTCCCAGGCAATTATGTCGGCCCGGTTTTTATAATAAGTCTGCTGCAGTTCTTGTAAAACATCAGCCATTGTCGCCAATGGTCTGCTTAAATAATTATAATTGGCCAGATAGTATTGCTGTCCGTCACGGATTACCAGGACCGTGTGAGAATCTTTAATCTTCCTGGTTGCCACCGTCAGCAGCCGGCAAGGAAAATTGAATGACACCGCCCAGTAAAGCGCCGCATGAAAGCCGTCACAGTCGTCTTTCAGCGGTGGATTGCTAAAGGCTTTGTCCCAGGCCGATGCCGGCGTATCTATGCTGTCAAAAAGCTTGCCTGCATCATCCTGGGTCCATATAAACCTGCGGTAAAGCTGCTGCATTGTGTGCCGTATTTCTGTGACTGTAGCTGGGATATACTCTTTATATTGTTCAAGTTTCATGCTGCCAATTGTAATTGTTGACTTGCAGTGACGGACTGCCGACCAGTAATATCTCAAGTATTTCAGCCATAATAAAGCAGCCAGTTTTAAAATAGTTCTTCCTCCCGGTCTATTATTCTTAATTATTGTATGACTCCCCCATCTTTAATTTTCCTCTCCCCTTCTCTCTTCACATATATTATGTTAACTGATAAATGCAAATAGCCCACGTTCCAGTTTATAAAATCATCCTCACCTTAAAGTCATCTTTTACGTATCCAGTTCTTTAACCTCAACATCGGCTCCGTGCCGGCGTAATATCTTCTCTGCCTTTTCCTTGTTTTTACTGTCGGTAATGTTTACCACCACCGTATAAACATTCTCCGGCTTTGTCACACCGCCCATGATTTTATCCGCATCCTCTTTGTTGTACAGGCGGGCGTTTGTCCGGCCTTCTACAGCCAAATCGCTGCCCAGTACACCCCGGGCATACAGCGGCAATTCTCCGGCATAAGCATTGCTTAAAGTATCTACGCCCTGCTCCGGAGCCTCCCCCGTCTGGTAAAAGGTTACATCCAGAAAACCTGCTTCACCCAGTTTCTTTATACATTGCTTTGCCGTATCTTTGGACCTGAACCTGCCAAAATAAAGCTTTAGTTTCATCGTTGCCCCCAGTTTTCACTTGCATTGCCTTTTAGTTTGCCCGGAGGTTGTCTTACTCTATACATCAATTTTGCTGTTTATTTTTTCAAGACCGATCTCCGAAACGATTAAAACCTGCCTACTATATTTTTCCGGCAGGTTTTAATGTTTTTTATCAACAATTCATGATAATATGTTGCTCGATACCAAATTGTGGCATTTCTTACTATAGAGTGTCGGTCATTTTTATTTTGTTTCCACTATAAGGTCGACAAAAGAGAAGGAATTGACATCTACCAGCCCGCGGTTTGTCAGGCGCAGTGCGGGTATGACCGGCAGGGACAAAAGCGCCATGGTCATAAAGGGCGATACCAGCGTGCAGCCTAATGTCTTCCATGCTTCCGCCAGCGCGGCAACGGCTTGTGCCACATCTTCCACCGGCCGGTCGGACATCAGCCCGGCCAGCGGCAGCTCCACGAGAGCCAGAACTTTGCCGTCCGCCACAGCCACCATTCCGCCGCCGCAATCGGCCAGGACATTGCCCGCAAAGGCCATATCTTTGTCGTTGGTGCCTACTATCAGCAGATTGTGGCTGTCGTGGGCCACCGTGGAAGCAACGGCGCCGGAAGTAAAGCCAAAGCCGGTAACAAAGCCGACGGCGCAGCTGCCTGTCCCCTTATGCCGCTCGAAAACGGCAATCTTGGCCAGGTCCCTTCCCGTATCCTGCAGCAAAAACCCGTTTTGAGGGACCATTTTATAGAGCTTTTCCTGCGTCACCACTTGCGCTTCTTTTATCCCGGATCTCGCAAGGGTCGGTTACTACAGTGCATTTTTTG
>JAAYMN010000100.1 GCA_012521345.1 Bacillota bacterium | reverse complement strand
TAACCCCGTCTACTCGCTTTCCAGGCGAGCGCCTTCGTCCAACTCAGCCATCTCTCCGGACTACTCAAGCTTTATCTCTGAAATTAGTGCCGGGGAAACAACCCCGGCATTGATTTATTTTACTATGCTTTCTTGCCTTTTGCAAGTGTTTATTGTTGCCAGCACAGGCAGCAGGCAAACAACAGCAGCTGTCAGGTCAGATTTTCCGCAATCCCTGCACCACTACCTGCAGCGAACGCAGGAAGTCATCCAGTTCTTCAGCGGAAAGGCGGGAAAAAAGCTGCTGGTAAGTTTTACTTGACTGGGCCAGAAGCTGCCGGTAATACTTTTCACCGGCCGGTGTCAAATACAAAAGTGTCTTGCGGCGGTCATTTTTGTCGCTGCGGCGTTCCACCAGGCCGTTTGCCTCCAGCGAATCAATCAGAGAGGTTAAACTGCCTTTACGCATGTCCAGAAAGCGGCCCAGTTCAGACAAAATCACGCCTTTTTCCTGTGCTATCAGCAGAATGGCGCGTTTTTGGTTTTTATGGCAGCGGATTTTAGCATCTTCATCATCTTCACGGAAAATGATGCTCAGCTTTTTATGATAAAGAGGGATCAATTCCCTAAAAAGCTGCTCCACTGCTTTTATTTTATCATTTTTCATAATTTAACGCCCCAAACAGTCTGTTTTCTAACTTGCTTTGATTCTAACTTGATTTTTCTGTTTCGTCAAGTATTTCTCTTTTTTCCCGCCAAACAACTGTTTGCGGCATCATTCCCCGGCAATCCCGCCCTTCTGCTGTTTGCTGCAGCCCTGCCGCACATTTATTCCAGGAAGGGCATGATCACGCCTTTAATATAGCCCGGAGCCATCTGCAGGTTGTCTTCAAACGCCTGATTAATATCTTCCAGCTTGTACCTGTGCGTTACCAGCTTATCCATGGGGTAAATACCCTTTTGCAGGGCCCAGAGCGCCCGCTGCAATTCGCTTTGATAATCTGTAGACATGCCAATGCCCTGCGGGCTGTAGATAATCGGTGATTTGATCCAGTGAAAGAGTTCATAGGTGTCGGGTGCCTGGTGCCAGCCGACAAGAATCAGCTTGCCTCGGTTGTTTTTCAAAACCGCACCGGCCGTTTTAATACCCACCGGCTTCCCCACCACTTCAATGGCAACATCTACGCCTCTGCCGCCCGTAATTTTCATAACTTCGTCCACCACGTCCACCTTGTTGGGGTTTAAGGTAACGGTGGCGCCCAGTTCCCTGGCGAGGGCCAGCCGGTCATCGTCCAGGTCACAGACGATATACTCGCGCAGTTTGGGGTGTGCCACGCCGGCAATCACACCCAGCCCCATAAAACCGCAGCCGATTTGAAAAACAAAATCTCCCGGTTCCGGATTTGCCGTCCTGGCAATGGACATGAGCGACATCAGCGGCTCCCCGAGGGCATATTCAAATGGAATGCCATCGGGGATTTTTTCAATGATATAGCCGTGGCCGCGGGCAGTCCTGTTTGCAGGGTTGCAAGCAACATATTCACAGTAGCATTCATCGCCAAAGTAACCTGTAATCCTGTCCCCAACGCTGAACCCTTTTACATTCCTGCCCCCTTCCACCACTGTACCGGCAGGCTCATGCCCGGCCCTGCGCGGAAATGGCATCTGCTTTTTCATTTCCTCACTGTATGTGTCTTTATATGCTGTCATATCGCTGGAGCAGACGCCGCAAGCCTCAATTTTTACCAGCATCTCGTCATCACTGATGGTTGGCAGGGGGACTTCCCGGATTTCAAATTGGCGCGGAGCTACAATAAAAGCGGCTTTCATATTTTTACCTCCCCGTAAATTGGCTGCCTTTTTAACAATGAAAACTCCGCTTACAAATAAGTGATGCAGTCTTTTTTCTTTGGCGGCACCGGCAGATTGTCCTGCGCTTTATATCCCAAGGCTGCAGAATACAGAGGCCGGTATCCCTCCGGAATTCCCAGGCGGCCGGGCAAAGCTTCTCCGCCTTCCCCCCTGAAAGCAAAAAGGAAAAGATTGACCCAACAGGCACCAAGCCCCAGCGCTTCCGCCGCCAGTAAAATGTTTTGCATTGCCGCAGCGCAGTCCGCCTGAGCCCACGGCGAGCTTTCTTCCCCGCTGACAATAATTACTGCAGGCGCATGATAAAAGACATGAAAATTGGTCTCAGCCGCCCGCTGCTGGTAAGAAGAATTCTTGTCGGCTGTCATGGCCGCCTTTGCCAGGGAGGAAATCTCGTTAATTAGCTTTTCGTCCGTAATGACGGTAAAGTGCCATGGCTGGAGGTTTCTGGCACTTGGAGCATACAGCGCCGCTTCCACCACAATTTCCAGGTCTTCCTTTTTCACCTTGTCAGGCTTAAACATGCGCACACTGCGGCGCTTTTTAATTACTTCCAGAATATTGTTCATCGGCGTCACTCCTTTCCATTTCTTTAACTGCCGGCAGACCCTTTCACGGCAACCCGAATACACCGGCTCCTGAAATTATTTTATCACCTGCCGCCGGTGCGGTCAAAAAAAACTGCCCTGTTACAGTTCAAGGCTGTATTCCTCAAATTCCTTGCGCCATTTCCTGCTCCAGTCCGCCAAGGGAACATGTTCGTTATCACCCCGCAGCGCCCCTTCTTCCTGCTCCCGGTAAAACTGCGCCTCTTCCGCCAGTTTCCGTAACTTTTCCCGGAACAGTTTTTCTTCTTCCATGGGAATTGTCTCCTGCGCATACCCTTCAATGGCCAAAAGATGCTTGCGGACACACATTTCACCGTCCGTGGCACAGGGGCATGTCGGGTCGGTCTGGTGTTCCTGCAGCAAGAGCAGTTCTTTTAACAACTGGTCATACTGCCATTTGACAATCGGTTTCAAGCGCCATCCCTCCTTGCGGGCACCTTTTCTGCCTTTTTAGTATGGTTATCTGCACCGCAACTATGCCGCAAAGAAGCAAAAACGAGCGGGACCGCTTACCGGTCCCGCCCGTCTTTAATACAGCAAGCCTACAATAAAGGCAAATAAAGCGTCTTCCACGTCATGCAGCGCATCCTTGACAATCTCTTCCTCCTCGGGCTTGTACCCGGGGATCGGTTTGCCTTCTTCCCAGTAATGCAGAATTTCAGTTTTCATAATTGTCTTTCCCTCCTATTTGTAAACGCCGTACTCGTGGACAAATTCACAGACAGCAATCAGGTTTTCAGGCTTGGCATCGGCAAGCGACAGGATTGATTTGTCCATGCAGAACATGTAGCCGCCGCCGGGTGCCGCCTTATCCAGGATTTCTTTTGCCTTGTCAATGCATTCCTGCTTGCTGTTCAGGCGCAGCATGGTAATGGGGAAGTTCCCCATGAGGCACAGCTTTTTCCCCAGTTTCTCCTTGGCCATGCCCAGGTCGTCTTCTTCAAAATATGCGATAACGCCGGTCGGCAGCTCCTGTAAAAAGTCATAATAACGGGTCCAGTTCTTTTCAAAGAAAATCTGCAGCGTGTAGCCGTCGGCAATAAGGTCGTCCACCAGCTTTTTGAATGTGGGCCAATAAAGTTTTTCAAAATCCTTTGTCCGCATGTATGAAGGCATATGCAGCGGAATAAAGAGGGAGGGTATAATACCCGGGGTCGGGTTTACAATCTTAGCCAGCTTGTACATCACGGGCAGTGTCGCTTCCACGGCTGCCTGCACTCTGCCTGGATCCCTTCTGACATCCTTGGAGATGCCGGTGAAACCGCGCAGCAGGTCGGCCAGGAAATCAAACGGTGCTTCGATGGCACCGCGGCGGATATTGATAATACCGTGTTTCTTTTCCACCGCAGCACAGCCGGCCAGATACTTGCTCTTTAACTGGTTGTCGGCAATCATGACACGCAGGAAATTCAGGCTGCCTACAGGTCCTTTTTCTGCCAGCTTGGGGTAAAGACGAGGAATGATGGTGTTAACCATGCATTTAAAAGGATCCGCAATGTATTCATCATATTCTTCGTAAAGCAAACCTTCAACTTCGGGATGCTGGACAAAATCATCCAACTCCCGTGGGACAAATGCCCGCGACCCGCTTGTCTTGTAAAGAAGGGGGAAGCGCGGCATGTTTCCGCCCGCATCACAGTAGATGTCGGTATACATTTTGTCCGTTGCTTTTACGATTAAATCGGGATTCCAAAGGGCCGTTTTTAGGTCGTATCCTGCATATTCAATGGCGAAGGAAGGTTCCTGTTTACAGATGACGGGCACTCGCTCTGGCTGTTCGCACATGATCGCTTTTTTAACCATCTCAGTGCGCTGTTCTGCTGTCAGCCTCAATGTCTTTTCCTCCTTTTTCTTGTCCCTGCGGACAAGGATTTCCTATAAAAATTATATATAACATTTTTTTAAGAAGCAACAAAATTTGATTGACGAAAATAATAATCAAGATATTGTTATATTTTTTCCGCCTGGCCGGATTTTCTTGCCGCGGCATCCGCCTTGTGTTAAGATTGTTGGCAGGAGCTGAGCGGAGCGAAGCGGAAGGCAGGAATGTTTATGTATCGAAAAGGACGGCAAAAAAAAGAGGAGATTTACAATATTGCCAAACGTTTATTATATGAACAGGGATTTGAAAAAACCACTATAAAGCAAATCGCCCATGTTACCAATGCCCCCGTCAGTCTGATTCACTATTACTTTAAAACTAAAGATGAGATTATAAAATGCGTTTATCAGGATTTTCTTGCCAGCATTCGCCAATTTCTGTTAAAGGAGGCGCCATCCGTATTTGCTGACACAATCCTGGCCCATGCAGTTCTTTCCCGCATTTACTACGATATCATTCTCCAAGACAAAAACAACAGCCGCGTCTATTATGAAGTGCTGCGACACAAATCAAACTATGAAATCCTCCATCAGCCCATTGTTGATATTTACCGACATTATATCAAAGAAAACGGCATTGAACTTGCGGAAGAACTGTTCCAGGCTTATGTCCTCCTTGATTTCGGCGCCCGGCGTGAGCTGTTCCTTAAAATCCTGGAAGGAAAACTGCATCTCCCTCTGACTGAATTGGTTTCCACGGTAAACGGACTTTTCCCCAGGCTGCTGAAAATCGACCAGCAAAAAATTGACCGCATTATGCAGGAATCTGTTTCCATTTTTTCCGCCCTGGACTATTCCAGCATAAAATTCCTAATATAAAAAACGTGGCCTTATTACCAATCCGCAAACAACAGGCAAAACCCGCAGGCTTCTGCACTGCGGGTTAGCGCTTTTTCTTCCCTTATTGCGCCAGCCGGTAAACGGTAAGCTGCCTCCGGCCAAATTTCAGTGCCGCCTGGTGCGTAGGCAGCAGCAAATCCAGGCGTCTTCCCTTGATGACGCCGCCTGTATCGGCCGCTAAGGCGTAGCCGTAACCTTCAATGTAAAGGCGTGTCCCCAGGGGGATTAACCCGGGGTCGACAGCCACAAGATGGGGATTGGCTTCGCTGCCGTCGCCGGCAACGGCAGGCAGACCGCTTGCCGTAACGCCGTCATTATAGGGTCCTGTACAGACACTGTACCCTTTTTCATTAATGGGGCAGCCGCACTCAGCCGTCCCCGGGCAATAGGCAGTAGCTTGGACAATGAAAACAGCGGTATAATTGATATTTTCGTTCCGGTCGGAGCCCGCCTGTCTTACAGAGGTGCTGCTGCGTGCTGCTACAAGGCGTGTGGTACTGGCAACTGCTTCTTTTTTCGCAGGGATGACCAGCTTCCGGCCAATTTCCAGCTTGCGCGGGTCTGAAATCCCATTGACGGCAATAATCTGCCCCATCTCCACGCCATATTTCCTCGCCAGGTCCCAGACCGTATCGCCGCGTTGAATTTCATGCACCAGCCGGTGCGCAGGAGAAGTCGTTGCAGCAGTTTTATCTGCAGGCGCCGGATCCGCCAGCAACAAGACCTGGCCCGGGAAAATGATATCGGGGTTTTTTATCTTGTTGACAGCTACCAGATCTTCAACATTTACTCCGTATTTGCGCGCAATTAATGACAGCGTCTCGCCCTGCACCACTGTATGCTGCCTTGCGGGATGTGCCTGCTGCTCTCGCAGGTTTGCCTTCAGTTTTTCTAACTGCGTAAAGTATACCGGTCCGTCACTGCGGACGATTGAAACAGCTGCTCCCGGGTCCATCCAGGAGAGCGCGTCTGCGGCACTATACATTGCGCCGGGCAGAGAAAAAACTGCCACGAGCACAAGGAGCACCGCCAACATTGTATTTTTCATCTACTTCACCTCTTCAGTTATTGCCCTGCCAAACCAGCTTTTGGAAACAGTCTGCATAATTATTCCCTATTTGCTCCGGTTTCATGCAAAAGGGCAAAAAAAAGCTGCAAACTGCCTCTTTCGCTGTCTCTTTGACTGCAGCTTCCGTGCTTCATCCAGCTCTCTTGCACAAAAAACCGGGCGGGCCGCCAAAGAGGCTGGAAATGATAAGGTGAAAATATCAATCTGAAAGAAATTGACAAATACATCTTGCACAGATTAATGTTATAATTGGTGGCATATGGTAAGTTTTTTACACAGTCATGGAGGGATTTATTTGATACTTTCTGGCTTGGAAATTAAAAAGCATCTTGGCAAAGAGATAATAATAGAGCCTTTTGATGAAAAATGTTTAAACCCAAACAGCTACAACCTTCGCTTGCATCATGAGCTTTTGATCTATGAAGAAAAGATACTGGATATGAAAAAGCCCAATAAAGCCAAAAGTATCATTATTCCGGAAGAGGGACTCGTGCTGGAGCCCGGACGGCTTTACCTCGGCAGGACGGTAGAATACACGAAAACCACTGGATACGTGCCCATGCTGGAGGGACGTTCTTCAGTAGGAAGGCTGGGACTTTTCATTCATGTAACCGCCGGGTTTGGCGATGTTGGCTTCAGTGGCTATTGGACGCTTGAAATACAATGCGTCCAGCCTGTCAGAATTTATCCGGGCGTTGAAATCTGCCAGATATACTACCATACCATTGAAGGCGATTATGAAAAAACTTATAACGGAAAATATCAAAACAATACCGGCATACAACCAAGCATGATGTACAAGGATTTTGAGAAGTAAGCCGTGTTTTAAGCATGAAAAAGCGCCCCTTGCTGCAAGGGGCGCCACTTTTTGTAAATGGCGGAGAGAGTGGGATTCGAACCCACGGAGGGGGTCAACCCTCACACGATTTCGAGTCGTGCGCCTTAAACCGGACTCGGCCATCTCTCCATTTCTTAACCGCGCCGTGCCTGAAAGAAGCGGCGCATCAGCTCCCCGGCTTCCGCTTCCAGAACACCGGCGGTGACAGTCAGGCGGTGATTGAGACGCTCATCAGTGGCAATGCGGTAAAGCGAGGCTACAGCGCCGCCTTTTGCATCCGCGGCGCCGTAGACCAGGCGGCTGACCCTGGCCTGGACAAGCGCGCCGGCACACATGGGGCATGGTTCTATGGTAACATAGAGGGTGGTTTCTGGCAAGCGCCACCCGCCGAGGATAGCGCCTGCTTCACGCAGCACAAGGATTTCCGCATGGGCAGTAGGATCGTGTAATTCTTCCCGCCGGTTGTGATTGCGGGCAATTATTTCTCCCCTGTGTACAAGCACGGCACCAATTGGTATTTCGCCTTTCCGGAAAGCTTTTTGCGCTTCCGACAACGCTTCGCGCATAAAACCGGTGTCGTCCACTTGCGCCGCCTCGCCTTATAATTTATAAATGCCAATGCTTATGATGCATTGGCATTATCCTGCTTTGGATGGCGCGCCCGAGAGGATTCGAACCTCTGACCTCCTGATTCGTAGTCAGTTACTCTATCCAGCTGAGCTACGGGCGCGTGTTACTTGATTATATTAACATAAACCCTATGAGAATGCAAGTTCTTTAAGCATTATATTTTTTGCCATGCTGGAATATTTTAGGCGTTTTGGCGCCTTGTTCAATTTTTTCCATTCGCATTTTTTTATAATAACATGGTTCGACAGTTCAACAACAATATTGGTTTGTCTGTTTATTTTATCTTGGCGTGTTCACCACTTTGTTGTTGTCCTTCTTTTTGTTTTGTATTTAATTGTATTGTCCTTCTCTGAGCCAGGAAAGCACTACCAAGTGACTCACAGACATTTGTTTTATTACTTCAGAAGGGATGGGAGGCAAAATTCATGTTGCATGCTCCCTTGCCTGCCCGGCAGGGGTGCTTCACGCTAGAAACGGCTGCCGTGCGGGAAACGTCAGAAGCAGACGGTTGTTGAATCATCATAAGCAATCGTTAAGATAAAGTGCTGGCAGTATTGCTATAGTTTATCTATAAACAGGTGCGGGCAAGGTAAAAAACGGCCGGAAAGGAGAAGACAGGCCAAAGGGTTGCAGGAGAGCCGCAGAAACAAGATTCCAGGGAATGCCCGACAGTACAGGGGTGAGACGACTTTGGTCAGGCAATTGCAGAAAATCCGTTTGTCAATTTTTTGCACAATGTGCCTGATAGCGCTGGGAGCTTATTTTTTGATTAGCCAGCCATTGCGGCAGGCGCTGAAGAAAAGTATTCAGCAAAACTATATCTATGCTGCCGAAGGAGTAGCCTATACTCTTGATAATTTTATGGAACACTGCATATATGCCGCCGCCAGCCTTTCCAACAGAAGCATGATCAGGCAGGCCATGGCAGACTATAAAAAGGGCAGAATTACACTGGCGGAATTAAAGGCATACATCGGGCCGGAATACGAAGACGGTTTCGCCGCCCTGGAACACCTGGCAGGTGCAGTACGTATCATGGATGAGCAAATTATCGCCGAGCTGGGCACTATTGTCAGGGAAAGATTAGATAACGTCCAAGATATTGATCATATTACCCTGCATATCGATCCGGCAAAACTAATTCTGACAATTTACTCCCCCGTCAGGGAAGAGGAAAAAATTATCGGCTATGATCTTTTTTTTGTCCAGATGTCCGAACTCATGCAAGGCATCCATGAAAGCTATATGGAACATATGATCTATACCGCTCGGGAGGCGGAAGAGAAGCTGGCAGGCAAAAAAATTTTACAGTATCTTGGTGAAGGCGAAGTCTTGGCCGGTGACGGTAATATAACCTGGTATGCCAAACAGTTAAAACATGCGGACTTTTACTTTGTTGCTTCTGCCCCGGACCGCATCATTTATGAACCGCTGCATTCAACACTGGCAAGGGTAGCTTTTACGCTGCCGGTCTTCATTTTTTTCGTTTTTATTGCTATAAATAATTTTGCCTTCCGCAATATAAGCAGGCTGGCCAAAAAGCTGGAAGAGAGCAAAGACCGGTACAGGCAGGCCGCTTTAACCGACCAGCTGACAGGGGTTTTTTCCCGGCGGTACTTCAATGAAATTGTCGAGCAATACCTTTCCGGTACGGAACCGACAGGGAAGCCGATTGCCGTAGTCATGACCGATGTCAACAATTTTAAGCACATTAATGATACATACGGCATCTCACGGGCGACGAGGTATTGAAGGAAATTGCCGGCGTACTAAAAGCGCATGTACGCAGTGAAGACAAGGTTATACGCTTTGGCGGCGATGAATTTTTGCTTTTGCTGGAAGACTGCTCGCCTGAAACTGCCGAAAAAGTGCTGACCCGAGTCAATCAGGCATTACAGGCAAACAGTAAATTTGCTTTTCCCATAGAACTATCATACGGTATTGCTGTCGTCAGGGGAAAGGGTGAGTTGCTGCAGGCTATCCACACAGCCGATGTAGAAATGTATAAATTGAAAGCTTCAGCCGCCTGCCCGGGCTTTCCGGAAGGGATTGAAGCCATATTTTGCAGACGGAAGCAAAAAAATTTTGAAGTACGAACCTGATTGGAGTAAAATAAAATAGTCCAACTGCTACATAGTTAAAAACAGCGCGTCCACGGGCACAAATGCTTGCCTGAACACCAGAAGGAGGAGGTAGATTTATGAACAGGCTGGAAAAAGCTTTGATGCACGCCCTCTTTGTCCATCTCCACCACAATACCGACAAAGCGGTGGATTTCCGCCTTTTCAAGCAGCTGAACGACTGCGTGGACAGCATGTGGCCGGGAAGTTTGCTGGTAGGTCCGGATGCCAATGATGATGCCGCAGTATTTCGCATGCCAAACGGCGAGTTGATGGTTGCAAAAATGGAAAGCCACTGCTCGCCCGCCGTGCCGCGTCCTTATGACGCAGCCGCCACCGGAGCAGGCGGCGCCATGCGTGACGTGGTCGCCATGGGTGGAAGGCCAATGTTTTTATTGGATTTCATTGGGACAAGGCCCCTGGAAGAGCAGGTAATTGTAGGTCCCTGCGGGTTTAAAGGGGAATGCACCTGCGGCAACTGCCAGGTCATGACAAGCGGCGAAAGGGTAAATCTCATGGTAAAAGGCATCAGCGACATGTGCAAGGCCATGGGGGTGTTTGTCGTCGGCGGCGGGTTCTCCGCGTCCTTTAGCGATATCGTGCCGGCAGTTGTTGTGTCCGTCATCGGACCGCTTGTGTCCGACAAACCTCTCACCAAGCCGGCTAAAAATGTTGGTGACAAACTAATTATTGTGGGAGAAACCGGCAATGACGGTAATGACACCCTCTTCCGCGCCGGACTGGTGGATGAACTCCGCCCTGCCGTTGCCCTCTTCGCAGAAGAAAGAGTGACGCTGGAAGCATCCCTGGCGGCCATCAGGACAGGCAAAATTAAGGCTTGTTCCGATCTGGGCGCAGCAGGCATCGGCGCAGCAGTCAGCGAATCCACCCGCTTTGGCGGCCTGGGCGCCAAAGTAAACCTTTCAGCCGTCCCGACAAAAACCAGGCTCACCCCGGAAGAAATTGTTATCTGCGAGACCCAGGCCAGGATGCTCTTCCAGGTTGCACCGCAGGATGTTGACGAAGTCCTGGCTGCCATCAGGGAACAAGGGGCACAGGCTGCCGTCATCGGTGAAATTACCGGCGGGACTGAGGCCGTTTTTGCATACGAAGGCGAAGTAGTGGCACGCATCCCCCATACTCCGCCCCCGGACTTTAATCCAGTTTTCTGACATACCCCATAAGACGCGAGGACCGGCTTTCGGCCAGGCCGCCCGGAGTAGCAGGCACATGACCGGAAAGCCGGCGCATGTCGCCTGCCCGCCTTATATCGCAGCCAGGCAATTCTCATAGACGGCGATAGTTTTCCTGATCATCTCCTGCACATCAAAATAGAGGAGCGCAAGCCGGCGTGCCTCAATGCGGGCCATCTCCAACAATTTTTCATTATAATAAAAGCGGGCAATGTCTGCTGCAATAACCTCCGCATCCGGTTTGGGCAGATTGTACTCGGGAATTGCACTGACAGGCCGGGAATTATCGCCTGTAAACCAGGAAGCTTCCACCTGTCCGCCATAACCGTGGCCAAGCAAAAACCCCACATTTCCGCAGGACATGGCTTCCCGCAGCGACCTACCATGCCCGAAGGCCAGATGTCCGCTTTGCAAATAGGGCAGCGGGTCTGAAACCCAGTCCAGGGTTGCAAATTCATGCACACAGACATCCGCGGCTCTCCCGATCAAAGTTGCTTTTATTTTAAGCCCCCGGCTGCGCAGCAGATAAATAGCACGGTCCAGGACGGCCACTCCCCTGGAAGAAGCACCGTTTGTGCGGCCGAACCAGATAATGTGCAGCTCTTCCCCCTGTCGCCAGGGTGCTGACGGCTGCGGGCAAAAATACTGTGTATCAACCCCGTTAGGGATAATCACAACTTTTTCACTCACCTGCTCTGTGCCGGCAGCCTGGGCGGGACCGACGGCAATAATCGCCTGCGCCTGCAACAGCGAAGAAGGATAAAACTTTTGCCAGGGGAAAACACCATGCAATGTGAGTACGAGGGGAATGCCCAGCCTTTTGGCCGCAACCTGGCTGGCAGGATAGACAAGCCGGGAATGGGCATGAAGCAGCTCAATTTTGTTTTCCCGGCAAATGGCCGCCAGGTCGTCGGCAGTACGGTAGAAGCAGTAACTCCCGCGGCTGATGGGGCCTAGAAGATTGCTGAATTTCTCCCGGCCGGAACCGGGTTCAGAGGCGCTCCCTTTGTCAGCCTGCTGCAATATGGCTACGGTAACGTCAATACCATGCATCGGCAGCTGCTGCACCAAGTCCCAGACATGTGTCAATACACCGCTGCGCACCAAATAAGTTGTCAGCAGAACATGCATGCTTTCACCCACAATCGCTGCAAGATTGCGTGTTGTATTAAATATATTCCCTACCGTATGGATGCGTGTATAGCAAAATCGCCAAATAATACAGAAGCAACAAACATTGAGGGCATAAAGGCAAAAACCCCGCCCGGCCACCGGGCGGGGTAAACTGTTTAGCCGAATTTGTCATAGAAAATTTTGTCTTCCCTAAAGCCTTTTTTCAGCAGTGCCTCCAGCGTTGACTGCACCATGGCGGGACTGCCGCAAATGTAAGCTTCCTTATTGTCACCGTCCTTCAGGTATTTCTCTATGGAATCTGTGACACGCCCCCGGTCGCCCTGCCAGGCGGAACCTTCCCCGACCCGGGAAAGAACAGGCCTGTAGGTAAAATCATGAATAGTCTTTTCAAATTCATACATCTCTTCGGCGCAGATCAAGTCCGCCTCCGTTCGGGCGCCGTAAAACAAAGTGGTCTTGCGTTTTATCTGCTCGTCCCTGATCTGGCAGAGCATGCTGCGAATGGGGGCGATGCCGGTGCCAGTGGCAACCAGGATGATTTCCGCATCCGAATTACGCAGGCAAAAGTCGCCAAAGGGCCCGTTGAAGGCAACCTTGTCGCCAACTGCCAGATGTTTATGCACATAAACGGTGACAATACCTGTTTCTTTGTAACCAATAATCAGTTCAACAGCATCTTCTTCCGCAGGCGAGGAAGCCAGGGAATAAGCCCTGAAGACGGGTTCCGGATTGCCCGGGAAAGGCGGTGCTACCAGTTGGATATACTGGCCGGCCTTAAACTTTATTTTCTGCCCGCCGACTAAACGGAGGCGCAGATGTTTGGCAGTCGGAGAGGCGTCCTTGATGAATTCAACAACTGCTTCATAGCTGCGGGCGGCAAGCAGTTCCCCGGGTATGATCAGTTTCAGGTCATTTTTTACCCGGACCTGGCAGGCAAGACGCATCCGGGCCAATTGTTCTTCTTTAGTGAAAAAAGGTATTTCTGTAGGCAGCAGCGGGCCGCCGCCGGCAACAACTCTGCATTTGCAGAGGCCGCAAGTACCTTTCCCCCCGCAAGCGGAAGGCAGAAAAATACCCTGCCGGCCCAGTGTGGCTAATAGCGTCTCGCCGCCGTCAACCACAAGCTCCCGCTCATCGTTAATGGTAATTGTAAGCTTGCCGTAATTGGCAAGGTAAAACTTGGCCAGAGTCAGTATGAAAGCAAGGAGTCCGGCCATGCCGGTTACAATCAGGACAGTTTGCATAATTGCTGCCAAGGGAACACCCCCCTACTGCACGTGGATGATGCCGGAGAAGCCGATAAAGGCAAGAGCCATAATTCCGGTAATAATTAACGTGATACCCGCGCCTTCCAATCCTTTGGGAAGGGGAGCATTTTTTATTTTCTGGCGGATTCCGGCCAGAGCCACAATAGCCATAGTCCAGCCGACCCCTGAACCAAAACCAAATGCTGCGGCCTGGAACAAATTGTACTGGCGGATTACGGTAAAGAGCGAGACTCCGAAAACGGCGCAATTTACCGTGATCAGGGGCAAAAAGATACCCAAATGGAGATGAAGAACAGGGAAATATCTCTCAATGATCATCTCGACAAGCTGAACAAAAGCTGCTATGAGGATGATGAAGACAATAAAGCGCAAATACACCAGCCCATAAGGCACCAGGACATAATGATACACCAGGTAATTAATAACTGATGTCCCTGTCAGGACGAAAGTGACGGCCTGGCCCAGTCCCCAGGCGGCGCTTTTTTCTTTGGAAACGGCAATAAACGAGCACATGCCTAAAAAATTGGCCAAAATCATATTGTTGGTAAAGATCGATGCCATAAAAACAATAAACGGACTCATTTCCATTGCTACCGGCCACCCCCTGCAGAGGACGCTTTGCCGGCCTCATTGGCCGGCAGAAAAAGGTTGGTTGCCCAAATGAGCAGACCCAGCACAAAAAAGGCGCCCGGCGGCATGATCATAATGACCCACCTGACCCAGCTTGGTCCCAGGACATTGACGCCAAAAACAGTGCCAAAACCCAAAAGTTCTCGCACAAAAGCTATGGTCATAAGCACCAGGCTGTAGCCTAAACCGTTCGCAATCCCGTCAAGAAAGGACGCCAAAGGCGGGTTTTTTTGCGCATATACTTCACAGCGCCCCATGATAATGCAATTTGTGATGATAAGTCCCACATAAGGTCCCAGGGCGCTGCTCAGGGCGGGGAAATATGCCTTTAAGACTATATCCACAATGATTACATAAGCGGAAATAATCAAAACCTGGACCATCATACGGATGTGGCCGGGGGTGTACCTGCGTAAAGCGGAAACAGTCAGACTGGAGAGGGATGTGACAAAAATCAGTCCTATCCCCATGGCAAGCGAATTCAGCATCAGATTGGTAACTGCCAGCGAAGAGCAAATCCCCAGAATTTGACGGAAAACCGGATTGTCCTTAATCACACCCAGGGAAAAAATGTCTTTTATTTTTCTACTCATGCAGGAGCGCCTCCCCGGTATCAAATAACAAGGCGGCCAGTGTGTCGTTGAGTATGCGAAGCACTGCATTGGATGTACCGGTAGCACCGGCAATGGCGTCCACCTGGCCGCCCGGTCTGGGACGGTAAACCAGGAAGTCGCCTTCTGCTTCCGGGTTAATCTGAATACCCCTGAATTGCTCTTTAAAAGACAATTCGTCAATCCGGCCGCCCAGCCCCGGTGTTTCCGCGTGTTTGATAAAATCAATACCAAGTATGGTGGAAAAATCCGGGGTAAATGCCGCAACGCCCGTCAGTTCGCCCCATAAAGCCTTCCCGTGAAAAGGAACGATATAGGCTACCCGTTCGCCTGCGCTGTCCAACCCTTCATAAAGTACGCGACCGTTCCTATTAAGCTCACGGATATGCCGCCTGTACAACTCGTTGATTAGATCCGGATCGTGGTTTTCCGGCAGCATATTCAGGACATAGAGAAAAGCTTTCTGTTCCACAAGATGTTCATTAAGCTGAATCCGTTCGGTCGTGGCGGCATTAATGCCTGCGAGAACGGAGGTGTAAACAAAAGTGAGCACGACCATGAACAATACCGGTTTAAGGGAAAACTTTCTCATGCGGCAGCCTCCTTTTTGCGTAGCGCTTGCAGGCTTTTCACCGCGTCATCCAGCAGGGGGACAAAAATGTTCATGATCAGCAGGGCAAAGGATGCACCTTCCGCGAAAATGCCAAAGTAGCGGATGATGACCGTAATTACACCGATTAAGATACCATAGAGCCATTTGGCGGGAATTGTTTTCGGTGCCGTTACCGGTTCCGTTACGAAATAGATGCAGAGGAAGAAAAAGCCGCCGGTAAAAAGGCCGTAGAGCGGATGGGGAATCCCGCCGACCCCCGCGAGTTTCAAAACAGATGTCAATCCCACAAAACCCAGCATGGGCGACAGCATGAGCCGCCAGTCTGCCGCTTTGCCGGCAAGCAGAATAATCCCGCCCAGCAGCAAAAGAATCACACTGGTTTCCCCCATGGAGCCAAAAACATTTCCCACTATAACCTTTGACAAGGGCAGCGTTTCACCGGTCTGAAAAAGAGCCAAAGGCGTTGCCTGGGTGAGCGCATCCAGCGGCGGTGCGATATAGTGGATAAAACCGCCGGGGAAAGTGGTAAAGATTCGCGTCCAGGCAGCAGTGAGGTGTCCCGGAAAAGAAATCAGAAGAAACGTCCGGCCAACAATAGCCGGGTTAAAGACATTGTGGCCAAAACCGCCAAAGACTTCTTTGCCGAAAAAGATGCCGAAGGAGATGCCCAGCGCAGCCGCCCAAAAGGGCGTGGAGACAGGCAGCGACAGTGTAAACAATACCGAACTTACCAGTACGGCTTCCGTCACTTTTGCTTTGCGCTTCCTGGCAAAGAGGTACTCGGTTGCAATCCCGGCAACCGTTACGACCACAAGCAGCAATAAGAGGCGCAAGCCAAAGAAGTACACTCCTCCCAGTATGACGGGTATAAGGCTGATAAGCACTTTCCGCATGATCTTCTGGCGCTGAAGAAAATTGCGGGGCATTATTTGTGTCACCATAAGCGGACCTCCCGGATAAAGCCATAAAAGTGTAACTATTTCTCAGAAAAATGCAAGTCCCTTCCTGCGAAGGGACTTGCAGGAGCGCATCCTACCCTGCTGTCATGCCGCCGTCTATCAAATATGTACCTCCAGTTATAAAAGAAGATTTGTCTGAAGCCAAAAAGTACACGAGCTGGGCAATTTCCTCCGGTTCGGCATACCGTGACAGCGGGACCACGCTTTGAAAACTTTTACGCGCCTCTTCCGGATTGCCGGAGGCGGCTTCAATGGCTCTCATCATTCTTGTATTAACCGGGGCAGGACAAATTGCATTAACCCGCACGCCGGCGGCTGCTGCTTCCAAAGCTGCGGTGCGTGTTAAACCAATAACGGCATGCTTTGATGCCACATAAGGAGCCATCCCCGGAAATCCGGTTAACCCCGCCACTGAAGCCGTGTTGATGATACTGCCGCTTTTTTGTGCCACCATCACCGGCAGCACATATTTCAGCCCGTAAAACACCCCGTAGACATTGACCCCGAACACTTTCTCCAGATTATCGGCTGTAGTCTCGTGAATAGGCTGTGTTTTACCTTCCACACCTGCGTTGTTGAAGAAAGCATCAATCCGGCCGAACTTGTGCAGGACAGCCTCCACATATTCTTTAACATCGGCTTCCTGGGAAACATCTGCTTCCAGGGCAATAAATCTTTCCTCCGGCAGTTGCAATTTTTCTGCCAGTGCTTCAGCAGACTGCTTCCTCGTACTTTGCAATGCCAGTATGGCGCCGTTTTCAGCAAAAAGTTTTGCCGTGGCGCTGCCAATCCCACCCGTAGCCCCGGTAATGAGCACCACTTTGTTTGCAAATTCCATAAGAACCTCCTATGATATGTTCCTTTTGCCTGCATTCTAAACAATTTTGGTATAGTTTTTCTTTAACGAATTGTTACATCTGGAGCTTTATGGTTTTCACCGCAATCTGCCGCCCTGCCGGCTAGAAAAAAATACAGCACGCTGAGTGCTGTATTTTTATGCAAAATATATGGCGGAGAGAGAGGGATTCGAACCCTCGAAGCGGGTTTTAGTCCCGCTTAATCGCTTAGCAGGCGACCGCCTTCGACCTACTCGGCCATCTCTCCGTGTTTTACTGTTTCATACCCC
>JAAYMN010000099.1 GCA_012521345.1 Bacillota bacterium | reverse complement strand
TCGCATTTTGCCTTCCCCAGCTTTTTTTGCAGCCCGTAAACCGCCGCCGCCAGTTCCTCCGACGTATCGCCGCGTCCGCGGTATTCCGCCACAATTCTTTCCACCCTGACGTTCAGGTCGGCCACCAGCAGGATATGGGGCCCCTTCTCCATGGCCGTAAAAAAGTAATCCGGCAGCTGCACCGGCCCGATTCTTTTGCCTTCGCCTTCTACGATCAGGCAGGGGGCATGCTTTTTTTCCATGAGTGCAAGGGCCAGCAAGGCGTCAAAATCTTTCTGGCTGCGCGGCGCTCCCAGACCCACGGAACCGAAAGCGGAGCCACGGTGATTGGCCATGCTTTCCAGGTCCAGCGCCGGGTAGCCCCGCTCGACCAGCAGGGCCAGCAGCCGCGTTTTCCCCACCCCTGTAAGGCCGTTCAGCACAAACACAGGAACTTCAATTTTATTGGTGGCATGAAAATGGTTAATATAGCGGCGGAACGCCTTGTAACCGCCTGTCAGCTGATAAACCGGATAATCAAGTGCCGCCAGGAGGTGACTTACACTGCGGCTGCGCATACCGCCCCGCCAGCAGTAGATGACAATTTTTTTCCCCCCGGCTGCAGCCAGAATCTGTCCCACCATCTGCGGCAGGCGCCGGGCAACAAACCGGAGACCGACCTGTTTAGCCCGGTCGGTCCCTTCATGTTTATAGACAATACCAACCTGCGCCCTTTCCTCATCAGTAAAAAGGGGAATATTAACCGCCCCGGGGATATGGGCCTCGGTGTACTCTCCCGGCGAGCGGACATCAATCAGGCAAAATTCCTTGCTCTTTTGCAGGTATTCCTCAACGGTAATGTCTTTCACGTTTCTGCAACCTTCCCTCGGGCGCCCTTTGCTTTTTTTGCCTTTATTGTAACCAATTATACCTGCAAACTCAAGCAAATGCGCAGTACATGGCACTATTCGCCCTGCTCCTCTTCTTCCCCCTTGGCCTGTTGCAGCAGTTTATTGTAGGCGGCAAGCTTGGCAGCGACACGGCCAAACACTGTCTCAGGCGGGTAATTGCCTTCGGCGTCAGGCTCGCCGGCGCTTACTCCCGTCAGGATCTCGATGCCCTCTTCCACCGTAGCAACCGGGTAAATATGGAATTGGCCCGCTTTTACCGCTTCCACCACTTCGTCGTTCAGATTCAGGTGCTTAATGTTTTGCACCGGAATGATAACGCCCTGCCTGCCGGTCAGCCCGCGCAGCTTGCAGGCTTTGAAAAAGCCTTCCACCTTGTATGTCACGCCGCCAATGGGCTGGATTTCGCCAAACTGGTTGACTGAACCGGTGACGGCAATATCCTGCCGCAGCGGCAGGCCGGAAAGGCTGGAAAGTATGGCATACAGTTCCGCGCTGGATGCACTGTCGCCGTCAACGCCGGAATAAAGCTGTTCAAAGGTAATGCTGGCGGACAGGGACAGGGGGATTTTCTGGGCAAATTTGGCCGCCAGATAGCCGGAAAGCGTCAGTACGCCCTTGTCATGGATGCGGCCGCTCATTTTTGTTTCCCGTTCAATATTAACGATGCCTTCCCTGCCCAGGTAAGTAACCGCAGTAATGCGCGACGGCCTGCCGAAAACATAATCGCCGCTGTTAAGGACGGAAAGGCCGTTCACCTGGCCTACCCTGGCCCCGTCAAGATCAAGCAGCTGCGTGCCTTCCGCCTGCTGTTCCAGCATTTTTTCTTCATACTTGTCGGAACGGTAAATTTTTTCCGCAATGGCTTTCTGCACATGACTGCCGCTGATCAACTTGCAGCCTTCCAACGCCGCCCACGCATCCGCCTCATAAATTATTTCCACAATTTCATTAAAACGTGTCGTTAATTTCTCCTGATGGTCGGCCAGGCGGGCGCTGTATTCCACCAGCCGGGCTACACCGGTACGGTCAAAATGACGCACACCTTCCTTTTCCGCATGAGAGGCGATAAAACTAGCCATCTGGGTCATTCTTTCCCGGCTGGCGTTCATTTCCGTATCAAAATCGGCTTTAATTTTAAAGAGTTTGCGGAAGTCCTCATCCAGATCATACAAGAGCTGATACAGCTCGGGGCTGCCCACCAGGATTACTTTCACGCTGATGGGGATGGGCTGCGGCCGCAGGGTGGACATGGCAAGCAGTCCGGCCTGTTCACCCAAATTCTCCAGCACCACTTCCCTTGTTTTCAGGACACGCTTCAGGCCGTCCCAGGCACCGGGGTTGGTCAGCACATCGCGGGCCTGCAGGATCAAATACCCCCCGTTGGCTTTCAGCAGGGAACCGGCTTTAATCATGGTATAGTCGGTGGTTACCATGCCCAGTTTGTTTTCATATTCCACCCGCCCGATCAGATTATAATAGGTCGGGTTGTTCTCAACGATGACAGGCGCCCCTCGCGTATCCTTGTTATCCACCACAAGGTTGACACGGTATTTAAAACCCGGGTCTTCCCTGCGCCTCAGCCAGGGGAAAGGCACTTCCTCCGTCTGTTCTGTCCGGAAATCATCCAAATTCTCCAGCACATCCTTGCTGACCGCCTCGAGGTAGGCAAGCACATCAGGATAATCGGCATAACGTTCCATAAGTTCGTCAATCAGGTAACCGACGGCAAATAGGCCGATTCTGTTCTCCAGTTCCTTGATCCGTTCCTTCATTTCCTTTTCCGCCGCCTGTACCTGACGGATAATCTTCAGGGCGGAAAGCTGCAGTTCGCTGGATTTGCGCTCCAGGTTTTCCTTAACATCTTCCGGCAGCTGTTCGTATTCTTCATTGGTAATTTCCCTGCCGTCCACCAGCGGGACCGTAACAAAGCCGGTACTGGCCCTTTTCAGGATAAACCCCTGTTCTTCCGCCATCTGGGCCACTTGTTCCAGCAGCTGGGAGCGTTTTTCCTGGAAACGGCGAAAATGTTCCGCTTTTTGCCTTTCATAGTCGTCAGCGTCAAAGGCCTTGGGAATCTCCTGTTTTAAAGCTTCAACCAACTCCTCCATTTCCCGGACAAAAACTGAGCCCCGCCCGCTGGGCAGGCATAAGGCTTTGGGATGCCCCGGATCGGCAAAATTATAAACGTAACACCAGTCGGGAGGCACTTCTTCTTTTGTTGCCATTTCACTGACAAGCGTCTGAGCATAGGAATTTTTGCCTGTACCGGTCTGCCCGGTCATGAATATATTATAGCCGTGCCTTTTAATTGTCAGGCCGAATTCCATGGCACGCACTGCTCTTTCCTGGCCGATAATCCCCTCCAGCGGTGCAACTGTTTCCGTTGTTTCAAATTCGAACTGCGCCGGGTCACAGTGAAAGCGCAGCTCTTCCGGCTTTAAGGTCCTGTGCTTCATATTCTTTCCCCCTTTATAGCATACTGAAAAATTTATTTATCTCCAAAGCAGGATATTCCTGCCTCCCCCAGAAACTTCCGCGGAGCTGCCGGCGGCGAAAAATAAAGCGAGCCGGTCAGAACCGGCTCCAAGCTTTTTTAATTATAACAATTGTGAAATCACCGGACAAGGACAAGGTGCTTCTTTTAAGAATTTGTTAAAATTAGCTGCTAAACTGCATCCGCCCATTCAATGGCTTTAATGCGGTAGTGAAAGACACCGCCCGGTGCTTTGACAACTACTTCGTCTCCCACTTTCTTGAGCAGCAGCGATTTGCCCATGGGCGACAGATAAGAGATATCCCCGGCATCGGGATTGACGTTTTCGGGATTGACGATCCTGTATTTAAAAACCTCGTCCGCCTCCGTCTCAATAATCTCAACCGCACTGCCAATGGTAACAAAAGGCACTTCGCCGTTAGCCTTGTTTTTTTGCTCTTTACTGCCCCGCAGAAGCCCTTCCAGTTGGCGGATATATTTCTCCAGCAGCGCTTCAAAAGCATCACGTTCCTGTGACGGTTCAGGGAAATACTGTTCCAGCAGTTTGCCCTTCCCGGCCTCAATCTCGGCCAATTGCCTGCCAAGGCTGGCGAAGATTGTATCAGACTGCCGTACTTCCGAAGTCATGAAACTCCCTCCAGATTAATAAACATTTAATGGTATGCCCCCAAATAAAACTGAAGGGCGTCACACTTCAAAAGAAGCGTACACCCATACAGTTATAGCTTACCTTATTATACAGCGATTGTCAACTATGTATCCCGTTTCCATTAATTGCAAGCAGGATTATAAAATGTTATTTCCCCGTCCGGTATTGGAAACTGCAAAAAAAAAACACCCTTTTGTCAAGGGTGC
>JAAYMN010000098.1 GCA_012521345.1 Bacillota bacterium | reverse complement strand
CCCGCCGATGAAAATGAGGACTGAAAAAGTTTTTTCCCTGCTGGGGCTGGCCCGGCGGGCGGGAAGGGTCTGCTGGCAGGAAGAAGCCAACCTGGCGGCAATCCGTTCCGGCAAGGCAAAACTGCTGCTGCTTGCCGGTGATGCCGGACAGGCAACGGCAAAAAAATACTTGGACAAAAGTAGGCATTATCGTGTTCCTGTGGTCATATTTGCCGACAAGGCCACCCTGGGCCGGGCGCTGGGCACAACTCCCCGGGCGGCGGTTACTGTGCTGGACGAGGGGTTTGCCGGGCAGATAACCAGGGAATTATGTGAGTGACCAAAGCTTAAGGAGGCCATAAAAATGGAGGTGTAGCCCATGTCGAAAGTCAGGGTTTACGAGTTGGCTAAGGAACTGGATGTTCCCAGCAAACGCATCATTGACCTGTTGGGAGAGATCGGCTTTCCTGTTAAAAACCACATGAGCGTGGTAGAGGAAAATGCCGCTAAAAGGATACGCTACCAATTGACAGGTAAAGGAGAGCCGCCCGCAGAGTATTTGCAGGAAATAGAAGCGGCGAAAAGCCGGGAATCCCGGGACAAAGCTCCGAATGTTCCCGCTGCCCGGGGCGGGAAAAAACGCAGAGACAGAACCGAAGGGAAGCAGTTTGCCAAAGGGGCAAAGAAAAAGCAGGAGAAAAAAGCGCAGGCTCCGGCTGCCCAGAAAAAGCCCCAGGAAGAGAAAAAACAAGTGCAGCAAAAGCCTGCGCCAAAGGAGAAGCAGAAGCAGCCGCCGCCGAAAAAACGGCCGGACAAAAAAGAAAGAAAGGCTCTCCGGGAAGCTCGCCTGCTTACTGAACAGCAGCGCCAGGAAAACACTGTCGTCCTGGAAGGCCGGATTACGGTAGGCGAGCTGGCGGATAAACTGCACACAACGGCCGGGGAAGTGATCAGCAAGCTGATCGGTCTCGGGGTGATGGCGACCATCAACCAGGCTGTTGATCTTGATATTGCCCAAATGCTGGCGGAAGATTACGGTTTTCAGGTTGAAATTAAAGTTGACGAACTGGAAGCGGAATTGAGCGAGACAACTGTGGACAGGGAAGAAGACCTGAAGCCGCGCCCGCCTGTCGTCACCGTCCTGGGGCACGTGGACCACGGCAAAACCACACTGCTGGATGCCATTCGCCGGGCCAATGTTGCTTCCCAGGAAGCGGGCGGGATTACGCAGCACATTGGCGCCTATCAGGCCACTTATCAGGGAAAGAAGATCGTCTTTTTAGATACACCGGGACATGAAGCTTTTACCGCCATGCGCGCCCGCGGCGCCCAGGTAACCGACATTGCAGTGATTGTGGTGGCGGCAGACGACGGCGTCATGCCCCAGACAGTGGAAGCCATTAACCACGTGAAGGCGGCTAATGTCCCCATTATTATTGCCATCAATAAAATCGACAAGCCCAACGCCAATCCTGACCGGGTCAGGCAGCAGCTGACCGAATACGGCTTGGTGGCGGAAGAGTGGGGCGGCGATACTGTCATGGTGGAGGTATCCGCCCTGCAGAAAAAAGGGCTGGATACTCTCATGGAAATGATTCTTCTTGTGGCCGAGATGGCCGAATTAAAGGCCAACCCGGACAAACCGGCCATTGGTACGGTAGTGGAAGCCAGGCTGGATAAAGGCCGCGGCGCCGTAGCTACTGTCCTTATCCGCGAGGGTACGCTGCAGGTGGGTGATTCTGTTGTCTGCGGGACCATCTACGGCAAAGTGCGGGCCATGGTGGATGACAGGGGGAAACGCCTGAAAAAAGCGGGGCCGTCCACACCGGTGGAAATCCTGGGTCTGGCCGATGTACCGGAGGCGGGGGACGACCTGCAGGCTGTCAGCGATGACAGGGTTGCCCGTCAAATTGCGGAAAAACGTACCGAGAAAAGGCGTGAAATTGAACTGAGAAAACCGGCCAAGGTTTCCCTGGATGATCTCTTTTCCCGCATCAGGGAAGGAGAGATCAAGGATCTCAATATCATCATCAAAGCAGACGTCCAGGGCTCTGTGGAAGCTTTGCGCGAGTCGCTGCTGAAACTTTCAAATGATGAGGTTCGCGTGCAGGTTCTGCACGAAGGTGTCGGGGCAGTGACTGAGTCCGATGTCATGCTGGCTTCAGCTTCCAATGCCATAATCATTGGCTTTAACGTGCGGCCTGTGGCCGGCGCCCGGAAAATGGCGGAAAAAGAAAAGGTGGAAATACGCCTTTACCGTATCATTTATGAAGCTATTGAAGACGTCCAGGCTGCGCTGAAGGGGATGCTGGCGCCAAAGCTGCAGGAAGTGGTTCTCGGCCAGGCGGAAGTGCGTCAGTTGTTTAAAGTATCACGCCTGGGGACCATTGCCGGCTCCCATGTCCTGGAGGGGAAAATCACCAGGACTGCGGATATTCGCGTCATCAGAAACGGCGTAGTTTTGCATGAGGGCAAGATCGAAACGCTGAAACGCTTCAAAGACGATGTCAGGGAAGTGCCTGCAGGCTACGATTGCGGCATTCTCCTGGAAAAATTCAATGACCTGCATGAGGGCGATATTATTGAAGCCTATACCATGGAGCAGGTGACTGACCAGAGCTGATGGTTATCGGTGTTTTGGAAATGCAGATTTACTTGCACGGAGTCAGATCGCTCAAGGGGAAGCGCTCCCTGCTGCAGCCGCTTTTGCATAAGCTGCGCCGGAAGTTTAATGTTTCCGTCCTGGAAACAGGAGCCAGGGATCTCTGGCAGCGCAGCGAAGTGGCCGTTGTCTGTGTGGCGGCTACGCCTGCCCTTGCCCAGAGGGAACTGGAAGCGGCTCTTGCTTTTGCCATGCGGGAGCCCGGGCTGGAAATCAGTGATTACACCCTGGAGATAATTTAAGTGTTCCGTGGATGGAGGTTAAAAAATGTCTGAACAACGTGCCCAGCGGGTGGCCGAGGAATTAAAGAGAGAAATCAGCGATATTTTGCGGCATGAAATGAAGGATCCGCGGGTTTCCGGATTGATTAGCATCACGGACGTTGATGTGACGCGTGATTTAAGCTACGCAAAAGTGTATGTCAGTATTTTTGGCTCCGAGGAGGAACAGGAAGCGGCGCTGACCGCCCTGTCCCGGGCAAGCGGTTTTATCCGTTCGGAAGTAGGCAGGCGCATCCGCCTGCGGCATACGCCGGAAATATCCTTCCATCCCGACCGTTCCATCGCCTACGGTGCTCATATCAACCAGGTCCTGCGCCAAATTAATCAACAGGAAAGGGAAGATGTCGGTGAATAGCCTTGCGGAAATAGCCGCTGTCCTGCTGGAAAGTCGCACGCTTTTAGTGAGCACGCATATTCAGCCGGACGGGGACGCTATAGGCTCGCTGCTTGCCCTGGGGCTGGCCCTGGAAAAATGCGGCAGGCAGGTTGTCATGTATTGTGAAGGCGGTGTGCCGCAGCGCCTTCGTTTTCTGGCAGGCGCGGACAAAGTGGTGTCCTCCCTGCCGGAGAGTGACTTCGACTGTGTCGTCGCCCTGGACTGTGCCGACAGGCGGCGCCTGCCTGTAGCAGACGAGGTTCTGCGGGCGGCGGTGCTTGTCAATATTGACCACCACCCGACAAACAATTTGTTTGGCCGGCTGAATTACGTGGATGCGGAAGCGGCGGCCACCGGGGAAATAATCTTCGACCTGCTGCAAGAGCTGGGCGTGCACGATGACTGTGCCGTGGCCGAGGCGCTCTATGTGGCCGTCAGCACGGACACGGGCTCTTTCAAATATGACAACACAACGGAAAAAACACACCGGGTTGCTGGCAGGCTGCTGGCCTGCGGCGTCAGGCCTGGCCGCATTTCCTCCCTGGTCTTTGACGTGAAGCCCCTGGCGTTTGTCATGGCCCTGCGGCAGGCTTTGTCCACCCTTGCTTTCAGCGCCGGCGGCAGAATTGCCTGGCTGACACTGACGGAAAAAGATTTGTGGCAGGCAGGGGCGGACAATGCCGATCTGGAGGGCTTGATCAATTATGCCAAAAACATTGAAGGGGTGGAAGTGGGGCTTCTTTTTAAGGAAAATGATGACGGGACCGTAAAGGTTGGCTTCCGCTCCTTTCAGACGGATGTTGCCGCCATTGCAGCCAAATTTGGCGGGGGCGGCCACGCAAGGGCAGCAGGCTGCACCGTCCGGGGCAGCCTGGACGAGGCGGTCTCGCGGGTAATTGCTGCAGTGGCAGAGGTTGTCGGGATATGAACGGAATCTTGAATATTTTAAAGCCGCCGGGCATGACTTCCCATGATGCGGTTGACTACATCCGCCGCTTGGCAGGAATTAAGCGGGTAGGACATACGGGCACGCTTGACCCCGGTGCGGCCGGGGTGCTGCCGCTGTGCCTGGGACAAGCAACCAGGGTGGCTGAATATATGCTTTCCCTGCCCAAAAAATACAGGGCGGAACTTGCCCTGGGAGCGGCAACGGACACTGAGGATGCGGCGGGG
>JAAYMN010000007.1 GCA_012521345.1 Bacillota bacterium | reverse complement strand
TGCCAGCCCGTAGGAAAGTTCATCAAAAAAGCCCATTTTGGGATTGGACATCAGGCAACGCCCCATGGCCAGCATTTGCCGTTCGCCGCCGCTTAAAGTCTTTGCCAATTGCTTCCGTCTTTCTTTTAAACGCGGGAAAACATTATAAACATACTCCAGCCTGTTTTTTCTGATTTTCCAGTTGTTTTTCAGATAGCTTCCCATCTCCAGGTTTTCCTGCACCGACATGTCCGGGAAAAGCCTTCCTCCTTCAGGCAGATAGGCAATGCCATGTTCCACCACCTCATTGGGAGGCAAGCCGGTGATGTCCCGGCCCAGGAAAGACACTTTGCCCGCTCGAGGCCTCACCAGGCCTGTAATTGCATTAAGGAGTGTGGTTTTGCCTGCTCCGTTGGCGCCTAAAAGAACAACTATTTCTCCTTCCTTCACATTCAGGGAAACATCCCATAAAACCTGGACATTGCCGTAAGCGACATTTAAATCTTTTACTTCCAACATGAGCAGCTTCACTCTCCCAGGTAAATCTCAATCACGGTTTTACTGGTGGAAATTTCTTCCGGCGTGCCTTCGGCGATTTTTTTCCCGTGGTCAAGGACTATAATCCGCCCACAAATATTCATGATTGCTTTCATGACGTGCTCAATCATGATAATTGTTATTCCGCTGTCCCTGATCCTTTTCACCAGCTCCATTGCCTCGCCCACTTCTGTCGGGTTCAGGCCGGCCATCATTTCATCAAGCATGAGCAGCTCCGGCTTGGTTGCCAGTGCCCGGGCAACTTCCACTCTCTTTTGATTCACAAGCGTCAGGCTTCCTGCCGGGAGATCGTGAAAAGCCGACAGCCCGGTAAAGGCAATGGCTTCTTCGGCCACTTCGGCAGCCTTTTTCCAGGCAATTTTTTCCGGCGCCCCAAACAGGGCTCCCAGCAAAACATTCTGGAAAACACTCATTTCGGGAAAAATTTTGCATGACTGGAACGTGCGTACCAGGCCTTTGCGGCAGACCACGTACGGTTTCAGTCCGCTGATCTTCTCTCCTTTAAAGAGCACCTTCCCCGCATTGGGCACCAAGGTTCCGGAAATAAGGTTGAAAAGTGTTGTTTTCCCCGCTCCGTTAGGGCCGATTAACCCCAGGATTTCTCCTTTTTCAACTGTTAAATCAACGCCCGAAACTGCTGCCAGCCCACCGAAATATTTTGTTAAACCTTCAACATGAAGTATCTGCATGTTTACCTCCCTCAGTCTTAAGCCCTTTTTCCGGAGCCGGGTTGGTCAGCTTTTTCCAGATATTCTGGGCAAGGCCAATCAGGCCGCTTGGCAGGTAGAGAATCGTCAATACCATTACAGTGCCAAAAATCAGCATGTAATGGTAGGGATACTTGGTAATAAGGATCTCCCGCAGGTAGGTGAAAACAGCCGCACCTACCAGGGGGCCGAGAATGTTCCCCAGACCGCCGAAAATTGCCATCAGCGTCGGGAAGAAGGAATAGTTCAGGTCAAAGGCAACATAGCTGTCAATATAAAGCATTGCAGTCGCCATAATGGCACCGGCCATGCCTATAAAAAAGGAGCTTATGGCATAAGTCAGCACCTTCAGGCCCACAACATTGACCCCGATATGGGCGGCCGCTTCCTCACAACTGCCGATGCTGCTCAGGGCAAGGCCGTACCGGGAGCGCTTGATTAGATATATGGTCAGCATCAGCAGCACCGTAATGACAAGCAAAACATAGTAGACAGTTACATCATTGACCCTAGTTACATAATGCCCCCGCACACCGATAATGTTTATTTCATACCAGTGCAGGATCTGTTTAATCAACTCCACCGAGCTTAAAGTAAAAATGGAAAAATATATGCCTTTCAGTCTCAGCGTAATGGCACCCATCAGCAAGGCCAGGACAAAGGCGGCTATACCGCCGCACACAACTATCAGGGGCAGGGGCAGTTTATCTCCCAAATATGCCGTTGTGTAAAGCCCTGCACCGTAAAAAGCCGCCGTAGCCAGGGAAGTATAGCCTGTAGTCCCGGAAAAAAGGGACCAGCTTAAAGTCAGGATCGCAAACATTAAGATTGTTCTTAAGAGAACGACTTTATAAGGATCCGTAAAGGAGGGGACTGCGGCCATCAGGACAACCACCAGCACAATTACTACAGGTACGATATATTTTGCTATCCTCTTGCTTTTCTTCATCCGGCATTACCTCCCGAAAAGCCCTGACGGCTTTACCAAAAGCAGTACCATAAACAACAAATAGTAGGCAGCCATATTCAGACCCGGGTCTTTGGCGCTGACAATGGCACCGAAGATACCGAGGAGAAAGCCGCCGATCAGGCTGCCGGGTATGCTGCCCAGACCGCCGAGAACGACCACAATGATGGCAATGATGGTGTATTGCATGCCCATGGTGGTATAAATGGGAAAAACCATGCTGATCAGCATGCCGGCAAAACCGGCCATCATGGCGCCAAAAGCAAAGCAGAGGGCAAGCATCTTGTTAATGTCTACGCCCATCAAGCCGGCAGCATCAGGATCCTGGGAAGCAGCCCTGATTGCTTTCCCTGCCCGTGTCCTGGTCAGGAAGAGGTAAAACAAAAGACAGATTAAAACGGAGATGACGAGAATCACCAGACGGTTGACGGAAAAGCGGATGTCCCCCAGGTAAACAGAGTAAGCCAGGTAAGAATACCCCTGGACATTCGTGCCCCAGATAAATATGGCAATGCTTTGGACCATAAACAAAATTCCGAATGCCATCAGCATGGAACTGCCTTCAAACGCTGCAGGGGTTGGGGTTCTGTCTTTCAAGGTCTTAAACAGTATCCTCTGGATCAGGTATCCTACAACGAACAGTGCCGGTCCCGCCACGGCCAGACCGAAAAGCGGGTTGATGCCAAGTTTGGTATGCAGGACAAAGGTAAGGAAAGCCCCGACCATAATAAATTCACCGTGGGCAATATTTAAGATGCGCGCCACCCCGTACTGGAGGCTTAAGCCCATGGCAGTAATGGCATAAATCCCGCCCAGAAGCAAGCCGTTGACGAGTACGTTGATAAAAGCAATCATTTGGTCAACTCCTGTCCGGTCAGTCTAGAAAGTAGCAGGCTGCCGCAACGGTTACAGCCGGCAGTAACGGCGCCCGCCGTGCTGCGGCACCCATTAGGGCAGCCTGCCTCCTCATTTAATTTCAATTAGACACCGCATATCTTATTGAGCGGGCCACGCCGGTTTGGGAATAAGAGGTTTCGCCGTGGCCTTTTCAGACGGGGCGACCACTTCAAAAATCCCGTTCTGCCACTGTCCGACTTGTCCGGGATAGCATTCAGCCGGAACACCGCCGTTTTCAAACCAGAGTTTGCCTATGACTGTATCGAATGTCTCGGTGGCGAGAACGTCCCTCAGGACAGAGTTGTCCAGTGTGCCGGCTTTCTCAATGGCTTGCTCCAGAGCTTGCAAACCGGAGTAGTAGATCGCCTGACCCCACCAGTCAACATTCCTGACACCGCCTTGGTGCTCAATCAGGCGCTTCGCCAGGTCGGCCATTTCAGGCGAGGATTTTTCGTTCCATGCACCCCAGCCCATGACACCTTCCGTTGCCTCTCCGTAAATATCATGGAATACTTCAAGGCAGATGCCGGGGCCAAAGACCATGACTTTGGGGTTATAATCGGACTCCATGCATTGGCTCATGACCTTGAAGTTTTCATCAGGATAGGCGCAGCAGAGCAGGGCTTCCACATTTTTCGCCTTGGCTTCTTCAATCAGAGCAGAGACGTCCTGGACTCCCTGCGGTATGCTCCTGCTGAACTCAACCCTGATACCGGCCATCTCCAGGAGGGGCACCAGGGCACCGGAATATTCAATCCCGTGCTGGTCGGCAATAAAGATAACCGCGGCCGATTTAATGCCGGCTTCCGCTATCATGTCTACAAACGGCTGGGCCTGATGGGTGGCATAGTTTAACAGGGAGAAGAAATAAGGCAGGCTGGCCATCATCGACTCCAGTTCCTTCGCACCGCCCTCGGCGCCAATCAGCACGTAGCCGTATTCATTGGCAATGGGCGCTGCTGCATGCAGAAAACCGGTGCTGATCGGTGCCAGCAGCAGGTCAACCTTATCCTCAATCATCAGCTTCTTCAGCAGGTTTATCATGGTGTTCATATCTGAGGTGTCGTCGTAGATCTTCAGTTCGATAGGCAGCTTTTTATCGTATTCTTTTACATAAATACCACCGCGCGCATTTACCTCGTCAACCCACATCCGATAAACAGGGCCGAAGCAGGTCTGATCCTGAATTGCCAAAGGCCCGGTCAAGGATCTTGCACCGCCGAGGACGATCTTGTCTTTATCCGGCAGCGGTTTTTTGTCGCCGGAGTCGTTTTGTCCGGCACTGTTGTTGCTGTCATTGTTGCCGGCACCGTTATTCCCTGCTTTGTTGCCGGCACAGCCGACAAGTATCAAAACAAGTACCAAGCAAGCAATTAGGCAAATAAGGAGAAGCGATTTCTTTTTCACTATGCTTTACCCCCAGTCTTATTTGTTTTTCAGTAAACACCAGCGACGTCTTGATTTTTTGTCTGAATATCCCCCCTTTGGCTTTTTTTGAATTTGCAAAAGCGTAAAAATGTTGTATATATTTTATATCTAAACGATATATTAAATTATTTTCTTTGTCAATTCCACATTCTGTTAAATGCAGGTTTCCTAGCGCCTTTCTTAAAGATTTTCTAATAACTATTGCTCTAAATATAAAAATGAAACGGCTGCCAAGCCGCTTCCTAACACTGTCTTATTTTACCGCTCCGGCAAAAATAAGGCGCCATAATGCATACAAATGGCCCTGCTGCCGGCAGTCTGCCCTGTCGGAACCACTCCCGCCCTGCCCGGATAATACCGTAAAAATTTAGCCAGGACGTCCGGGGACCCGGTTTTGACAACTACCGGAACTTTCACGGAGAAACCGAAGGAACTGGCAAATTCAGAGACACGAAAATCACACAGGTCACCGAAGTCAAGCAAAAGATAATCTGCTCCTTCAGCCTCTCTTTCCAAGGCGGCGGTGATAATCTCGTCAAAGTCGCCGGCTGTCAGCGCATCTGCCGGTTTCTTCAGCCAAAGGGGCAGTTGTTTGCACCTGTCATCCGCCCCGCAGACGAAATAGCTGTAAGCAGAAGCAATAGCCGGGATATTTCTTATTGCCGCTTCCGGCGCTTCAATCCCGGCCAACTCTTTTTTGAGGGCGCGGATATGTTCAGGGGTAGTCCCGCAGCAGCCGCCAATCAGCCTGACCCCGCAAGCAATAAAATCCTGCGCATAGGAGCTGAACATTTCCGGAGTCTGATTATATACTGCCTTCCCGTTTTTTATTTCAGGCAGGCCTGCATTGGGTTTAACCGCCAGAGGAACGGAAGCAACGGCGGACATTTTTTTAATGGGCTCAAGCAGGCTCTCCGGTCCGCCCGAACAATTGGCCCCCACCACATCTGCTCCCAGCGCCTGGCAGACGATGGCGCATACTTCTGCCGGGTTCCCGCTTAATGTTTTGCTCCCTTTGTGAAAAGTCAGCGAAGCAATTACAGGAAGTTCAGTATTTTCTTTGGCTGCCAGGATGGCCGCCCTTAATTCGTTCAAATCGGAGAAAGTCTCAAAATTAATCAAATCGGCACCTGCTTCCGCCAGGGCTTTTACCTGCTCACGGAAAATGCCGTATGCCAGCTCAAAAGACAATTCACCCGCAGGTTCCAGAAAAAGCCCGGTTGGACCCACGGAGGCGGCAACAAAAACATCCCTGCCGGCCACTTCCCTGGCCAGTTTCACTCCTGCCGCATTTATATCAGCCACTTTGTCGCCTAAACCGTGGTTTCCCAGGGTAACGCTGTTGCCGGGAAAAGTGTTGGTTTGTAAAACGTCTGAGCCGGCTTCCTTGTATTGCCGGTAAACATCCTTTACTTCTTCCGGTTTAAGCAGGTTCCAGGACTCGGCCGCCTCATCTCCCCGCAGTCCTCTCCCCTGCAGCATAACTCCCTTCGAACCGTCATAAAGCAATACTCTTTTACGCAGGGATTGCAGAAAATCATGCATGGCTCCACCTCCAGTGCTCCAAGAATGCTTTTCAAGTTTGTTCCAATATATTATACTGGAAAAAGAAGAAAGAAAAGCCGAAGCTAATCTGCTGCCGCAAAGACAGCAAGTTCCCGGGCAAAGATTGGAGTATTAGTGATGACTGAACGCAACAAAGGCATTCTGCTGATGATCGCAGGCTCACTCTTTGCAGCTATCATGGCAGCGCTCGTGAAAACGACCGGTGATTTGCCCACCGCGGAAAAATTATTTTTCCGCAGCGCAGTCGGCACTGTCATTATGGGGGGCATCGTCGCCCGCAGCAATGAGCCTTTTTGGGGCAGGAACAAGAAACTTCTGGCGGCACGGGGGGTACTGGGCTTTAGCGGGCTTGCGCTCTATTTTTTTGCCATT
>JAAYMN010000097.1 GCA_012521345.1 Bacillota bacterium | reverse complement strand
GTGCGGTAACCAGCGCCCAGATTTTCAGTTTTCCCGCCAGCTCCAGCATGCTGTAAAAAGGTGCCCGCCCTGCCAGCACAGCACCCAGGGAGCCAATGAGCGTTCCCCCCAGGATGACACCGAAAGCAATAAAGGCATTCAGGGTGAGTGTTTCCAAAAGTTTGCCCATGGCCTAACCTCCCACTATCATGTTTATGAAGAAAAGCGGGAGGTAGACATGGGGAAAGAAAAGGAAAAATGGCGGCGGGAAAAGAATTTATGGTGTGTTAAGACAGCGAGGTGAAAAAATGGACAAGCGCCAGTTCGTCCACCTGCACACCCATACTGAATATTCACTCCTGGACGGTGCCGGCAGGGTAAAGGATACAGTCAGCCGCGCTGCCGAACTTGGCATGCTCGCCATTGCCATCACCGACCATGGCGTGATGTACGGTGTGATTGATTTCTATAAAGCGGCCAAAGCCGCTGGCATCAAGCCCATTATCGGCTGTGAAGTGTATGTGGCATACCGGTCCCGGTTTGACCGTGATCCCCGCCGTGATCAGAAGCAGCACCATCTGGTGCTCCTGGCGAGGGACATGGAGGGCTACAGGAACCTGATGGAACTGGTCAGCCGGGCTTTTAGCGAGGGTTTTTACTACAAGCCGCGTGTGGACCACGAACTGCTGAAAAAATACAGCCGCGGTCTCATTGCCCTTTCCGCCTGTATTGCCGGGGAAATTCCCCAGGCTCTTTTGGAAGGGCGGGAAGAAGATGCCCGCAGTCTCATCGGCTTTTACCGCGAGACCTTCGGCAGTGAAAATTTTTTCCTGGAACTGCAGGACCATGGTCTGGAAGAGCAGAAAACGGTCAACCCGGAGCTGATAAGGCTGGCCCGGGAAACAGGCACGTCCCTGGTTGTAACCAACGACCTGCATTATATCCGCAAGGAAGATGCATACCCGCATGACATTTTGCTTTGCATCCAAACGGGGAAAACCTTGGAGGAAGAAAACCGCATGCGCTTTCCCACCGCTGAATTTTACCTGAAGTCGGCGGAGGAAATGGCACTCCTCTTTCCCGACCAGCCTGAGGCAATGGACAATACACTGGAGATTGCCGAGCGTTGTGAAGTGGAATTTACTTTCGGCAAAACGTACCTGCCTGTCTACGAGGTGCCAGCCGGCTATCGCGATGACTTTGAATACCTGCGCGAACTGTGCTATGAAGGGGCAAAAGGTATTTACGGCGATCCTCTGCCTGAACATGTCAGGGAGAGACTGGAATACGAACTGAAAGTCATCAGGCAAATGGGCTTCTGCTCTTACTTTCTGATTGTCTGGGATTTCGTGCATTACGCCCATAAAAACAATATTTATGTAGGACCGGGCAGGGGATCGGCTGCCGGCAGCATTGTGGCCTACTGCCTGGGAATTACCAATATTGACCCCTTGAAATACAACCTGCTGTTTGAGCGGTTTTTAAACCCGGAACGTGTAACCATGCCGGACATAGACATTGACTTCTGTTATGAGAGACGGGAAGAAGTCATTCAGTATGTGACGGAAAAGTACGGCGCCGACTGTGTAGCCCAGATCATAACCTTCGGCACCATGGGCGCCAGGGCTGTAGTTCGGGATGTCGGCCGCGTTCTGAACATGCCGTATGCCGATGTTGACAAAATTGCCAAATTAATCCCGCCGGAATTAAATATTACCATCAGGGAAGCGCTGGAAAAAGCACCGGATCTTAAGGAGCTCTATGACAAGGACCCAAAGATCAAAAAGCTCATTGACCTGAGCCTGACTTTGGAAGGCCTGCCCCGCCATGCCTCCACGCATGCCGCGGGAATCGTCATTTCCGGCAGGCCGCTTACAGAATTCGTTCCCCTGCAAAAATCCGGCGAGTGGATGGTCACGCAGTTTCCCAAGGATACGGTGGAAGAACTGGGCCTTTTGAAGATGGACTTTTTAGGTTTGCGTACGCTGACCATCATCGGTGAAACTGTGCGTCTGATCAAAGAGTCCACCGGCGAGGACATTGATATTAACAAACTGCCCCTGGATGACGCAAAAACTTTTGAGCTTCTGTCCCAAGGGGACACATCGGCCGTCTTCCAGCTTGAATCCGGCGGCATGCGCAATGTCCTGCGCGAATTAAAGCCAAACGTCTTTGAAGACATTATTGCCGTAAATGCCCTCTACCGGCCCGGTCCCATGGAACAGATCCCGACTTTTATCAGCAACAAGCATGGCCTGACGCCCATTCATTACTTGCACCCCGACCTGGAGCCCATTCTAAAAGAAACTTACGGCATAATGGTTTACCAGGAGCAGATTATGCAAGTTGCTTCCAAGATGGCCGGTTTCTCCCTGGGAGAGGCGGACCTGCTGCGCCGCGCCATCGGAAAAAAGAAAATTGAGATCTTAAACGAACAGCGTGAAGTTTTTGTCCAGGGGTGCCTGAAAAAAGGGCACAGCAAGAAACTGGCAAATGAACTGTATGACTTGATCGTCAAGTTTGCTTCGTATGGCTTTAACAAGTCTCACGCTGCAGCTTACGCCATGGTATCTTATCAAACGGCGTATTTGAAAGCCCACTATCCCACCCAGTTTATGGCGGCTCACCTGACCGGCAATATGTTAAGCACGGACAAAATTGCCGGCTATATAGCCGACTGCAAAAAGATGGGCATTACTGTCCTGCCGCCTGATGTCAACGTCTGTGAGAAGAACTTTACCGTAGCAGGCGAGGGGGTTATCCGCTACGGGCTGGCAGCCGTGAAAAACGTCGGGCTGGGTGCCATCGAATCAATCGTCGCCGCCCGGCGGGAAGGCGGAAAATTTAAGAGTTTGCGGGATTTTTGCACACGGGTTGACCTGCGCAGCTGCAACAAAAAAGTAATGGAAAGCCTGATCAAAAGCGGCGCCTTTGACTTTCTCGGCGCCAACAGGCTGCAGCTGCTTGCCATTCTGGATGAAACCATGTCTGCGGCCCAGACGATGCAGCGCGAAAAAGAAAACGGCCAGTTGAGCATGTTTGACCTTGTCGGCGACAAGACGGAAGAGAGCGCCTGGGCCAGGCTGCATGACGACTACCCCGACCTGCCGGAACCGTCGACCAGGGAACGCCTGGCCATGGAAAAGGAGGCGCTTGGTTTTTACCTCAGCGGCCATCCGCTGGAGGAATACGACGCAGTGCTGAAACTGTTCCCCAACCTGACAGCCCTGCGGGAACTGGAGGAACTGGCGGATGACAGCCCGGTAATCACCGCGGGGATGATAAGCGCCTGCAAGCAGATTTTCACCAGGGGGGGCAAGCCGATGGCGTTTTTCACCTTGGAAGACCTGACGTCCGAGGTGGAAGTTGTGGTTTTTTCCTCGGTCTACGAAAAAACAAAAAAGGCGCTCTTCACCGACAGCGTGGTCCTTGTACATGGCCGTCTCAGCCACAAGGACGAGGAAAGAAAAATACTTGCCGATAAAATTGTGCCCTTGCCGCAAAAAGTGCGCAAGGTACAGATCCGCCTGGGCAGTGATGATGGGGTGAACAAGCTGCTGGCCTTAAAAGAGCTCCTGCAGGATGCCTGCGGCACAATACCTGTTTATTTGTCTTTTCCGGCGGCACGCAAGCAAGTTCTGTTGCCGGAAACATACTGGCTCTGTGATGAAGAGGAACAGTTGCAGGAAATCAGGCGTCTTTTTGGTGAAGATGCGGTTACTGTCCGGCAGGCAGGATAAAGGACTGCCGGCCGGGGCAAATTATATTGACAGCGTAATTTTGCTGGGAAAGGGCGAACAATGAAAAGAATCGGTGTTTTAACATCGGGAGGCGATGCGCCCGGCATGAATGCAGCCATTCGTGCCATTGTACGCAAAGCCATTTACCATGGACTGGAAGTTATGGGAATCCGACGCGGTTACCACGGACTGATTTATGGCGAATATGAAAAAATGCACCTGGGTTCGGTTGCCGATATCATTCATCGCGGCGGAACTATTTTACGCACGGCCCGTGCTCCTGAATTTCTGCAGCAGGAGAGCAGGCAACAGTCGCTGCAGTTTATCCGGGAGATCGGCATTGACGGGCTGATTGTCATTGGCGGAGACGGTTCTTTCCGCGGCGCCGTGGAATTGGAAAAACTCGGCGTGGCTGTGGTCGGTGTGCCGGGGACAATTGACAATGATATTGCCTGCACAGACTATACGATTGGTTTTGATACGGCCGTCAACACTGTAACGGATGCCATCAACAAGGTCAGGGATACTGCCACTTCCCATGAACGTGTTTATGTTATTGAGGTCATGGGCAGAACCTCGGGCTACATTGCCCTGCAAGCGGGTCTGGCCGGTGGTGCAGAATCGATTCTTTTGCCTGAAATCCCCTTTAATATACAGGAAGTAATAGAGAGGATGCACCGCGGCGTAAAAAGAGGCAAATTGCACAGTATTATTCTGGTGGCGGAAGGAGCTGCCAGCGCCCTGGAAATTGCCGAAGAAATTAAAGTCCACACAAACATGGACGTCAGGGTAACCATCCTGGGACACCTGCAGCGCGGCGGCACGCCAACCGCTTTTGACCGGATCCTTGCCAGCCGTCTCGGCGCCGCCGCGGTTGACTTGCTGCGCAGCGGCCACCATGGGTGCATGGTAGGGCTGGTGGGGGGAGAAATCAAGGCTACCGCTTTTGCAGAAGCGCTGGCCACGGAAAAATCTTTTCCCAAGGAGCTGTATGAACTCGCAACCATTCTGGCCATTTAAGCCGTAAGGAGTGACAGGATGCGCAGGACAAAAATTGTCTGCACACTGGGCCCGGCTACAAGATCGGTTTCTGTGCTGCGGGAAATGCTGCGGGCCGGAATGAATGTTGCCCGGCTGAATTTTTCCCACGGCAGCCACGAGGAGCATGCGGCAACCATTGCCGCCGTCCGCCAGGCGGCGCGCGAGGAAAAGAAGAACTTGGCGCTGCTTTTGGATACCCGTGGCCCGGAGATTCGGCTCGGCACCTTTGCCGGCGGGAAAGCTGTTTTGCAGGAGGGCGGCCGTTTTACCCTGACAACGGAAGACGTTGCAGGTACTGCGGAAAGAGCTAGTGTCAGCTACGCCGGCCTGCCCCGGGATGTGGCGCCGGGGATGCAGATCCTGCTGGATGACGGCTTGCTGGTGCTGGAAGTCCTGGAAGCAACCGAAACGGAAATACACTGCCTTGTTGTCTCCGGCGGCGAGGTAGGGGACAGGAAAGGAGTAAATGTCCCGGGTGCCAGATTGAATTTGCCTGCTGTTACGCCCAAAGACAGGGAAGACATAATTTTTGCCATAAAAAACGACTTGGATTTTATTGCCGCATCCTTTACCCGCAAAGCAGGGGATATTCTCGCTGTCCGCGCTATCTTGGAAGAATTCCGCTCCGACATCCAGATTATAGCCAAAATTGAAAACCGGGAAGGCATGGAAAATTTGGACAGCATTCTGGAAGTTGCGGACGGAATTATGGTCGCCCGCGGAGACTTGGGGGTGGAGGTGCCGGCGGAAGACGTGCCGCTTTTGCAGAAGCAAATGATTAAAAAGTGCAATGCGGCGGCCAAGCCGGTGATCACCGCTACCCAGATGCTTGAATCCATGATCAGAAATCCCCGCCCCACAAGGGCGGAGGCCAGTGATGTAGCCAATGCCATTTTTGACGGCACAGATGCGGTTATGCTTTCGGGCGAAACAGCAGTAGGGAAATATCCGGTGGAAGCCGTGCGCACCATGGCACGCATTGCGGAAAGAGCGGAGACTGCCCTGGAATATAAGAAAATGCTGGAGGTTTTTGACCCGCCCGAGGATGTGAGCGTTACCGATGCCATTGCCTCCGCCACCTGCCACGTGGCCCAGGAACTGGATGCGGCGGCGATAATCACGGCTACTCAGTCCGGCTTTACCGCCCGCGTTGTATCAAAATACAAACCGAAGGCACGCATTATTGCCGTCACTCCGCGGGAAAACGTCGCCCGCCGGCTTGCCATGTCCTGGGGTGTCTATCCGCTCCTTTGCCAGCCTGTCGGCACAACCGATGAAATGTTTGCCGCGGCCATCGAGTCTTCCCTTGCTTCAGGCTACGTACAAAACGGAGATCTGGTCGTCATTACGGCCGGCATACCTGTGGGAATCAGCGGCACCACCAATTTGCTGCGCGTTCATACTGTCGGCGAAATACTGATCAGGGGGACCGGCCTGGGGAAAAAAGCCGTCTCCGGCCGGGTGAGAATAGCAAAAACGGCGGCGGAAGCGACCGCCGTCACTGCGGGAGAAATACTGGTGGTAAGGGCAACGGACCGAGATTATGTCCCCTACCTGGAGAAAGCGGCAGGCCTTCTGGCGGAAGAAGGCGGCCTGACTTCCCACGCGGCAGTGGTGGCACTGCATTTGGGCCTGCCTGTGATTGTTGGAGCGGCCGGTGCCGTATCAGTTCTGAAAGACGGCGACCTGATTACCATGGATACAGTGCGCGGCCTGGTCTATCGCGGGAAGGCGACAATTCTTTAGGAGCTGAAGGCAAGTGAAATACGGGGAGACTCTGCTTCGCGTCCGTTATGCGGAAACGGACCAGATGGGCGTAGTTTACCATGCCAATTATTTGAACTGGATGGAAGTGGGGAGAACAGAATTTTTCCGTCAGCTGGGCATGCCTTACAGTGAAATAGAAAAAAATGAGCTTTTCCTGCCGGTGACGAAAGTTTACTGCCACTATAAAGCACCTGCCCGCTACGATGACCTGATCCGCATCTCCACCACCATTTCTTCGCTGCAGGACGTCCGCCTGATTTTTAAATATGAGATTTACAGGGCAAACACCAATGAACTTCTGGCCAGCGGCGAAACGGAACATGCCTTTGTCAACAGTAAAGGAAAGCCTGTTGTCCTGAAAAAATACAACCCGTTCCTCTGGCGGAGAATGCAGGACGTTACAGGGGAAAAAGCGGAGTGAAAGAAGTTGGGCAAACTGCTGCTTTTACTGCTCCTTGTACCTTTGCTGGAGCTTTATGTGTTGCTTTTCCTTGCCAGACAAATCGGCCCCCTGCCAACGCTGGCGCTTGTCCTCTTAACCTGCCTGGCCGGGGTGCTGCTTGCCAGGAGCCAGGGGCTTTCGGCTGTGCACCGCCTGGGTTTGAAGCTGAAGGAGAGGAAACTGCCCGGGGACGAAGTGCTGAACGGCATCCTGGTCCTCATCGGGGCAGTATTATTGATCACCCCAGGGCTGGTGACCGATACCGCCGGTTTTTTGCTTTTACTGCCCGCCACGCGGGAGATTGCCAAAAATATAATTAAAAGAAAACTGCAGCAGGCGCTGCTGGAAGGATAACTCCGGCGGTAGGTCAACTTTTTGCCCGTTTGGGCAGGAGTTTTGCATCCGGCAGGCGAATAAGCGGTTAAGACGGCAAGGAGGGATGAAAAGTGGCAAAAATAGCCCATACAGGTATTGTTGTGCGCGACATGGAGGCCGCCTTGCATTTTTACACCAATGTTCTGGGTTTTGTGCACGCAGGCGGCCTGAAGCTGCCGGATGTTGAGCTTGCTTTCCTGAAAGGGGAGAACCAGTCCCTTGAACTGCTGGCCTTTCCCGGTGATACGGCGGAAAAACCGCAGGGCGTTATCAGCCATCTGGCCCTGGAGGTGGAAGATTTGCAGAAGGAACTGGCAAGGCTGAAAGAACACGGTATTGTCCTTGACCCCGCCGACATCCGGGAGCCGGAAGGCATGAAAGTTATTTTCTTTGCCGGTCCAAGCGGTGAACAGATTGAACTGGTGGAGTATGTGTAAGAGAAAAAGCCCTGATCCCCAGGGCTTTTTTTATTTTGGCAGGACATGCAGGGCAGGGGCATAAAGATAGCGCCGGATTCTCCGCAGTATTCTGGCGACAACAGGCGTAGGGTTATCGGTAAAGATATAGTAGCGCGGCATCTCGGCGCTTTGCCACAGTTCAAAAGCCAGGATGCCGTTGCCGTTTTTCAGGGAAACTACCCAGACTTCGATGGGGCCATCCAGGGCCCGGTGAATAATATAGCTGGGCTCGCCCAGCGTACTGCGCAGCAGGTAAGCGCAGCGGCTTACTGCCGTCGGTGAGAAAACATCGGTGAATTCAGGCAAAACACGTCTGGCGGAATAGATTGTACGCTGCGCCAGTGTTTTTGCCATATCTCCCCGGGCCAGGGTGACCGGTTGACCTTCCAGTCGCAGCAAAATCTACCCTCCCCGTACCTCTTTTGTATAGTATATGCAGCGGCCGGTTCTTATTATCGTGTGATCCTGACAGATCAGGGTAAAATATCTTCAGCAAATAATGCGGGAGGGTTAAGCCTTGTATCTGGAGACAGTCAAAACTGTGCTGGTTGCAATAATCACTCTTTTTTCTCATCTGCTGGAGGTTTGCGGGGCGATAATCATCTTGTATGCCGGGTTGAGGACTTTTCTTTTTTTTGTACGCAGCGGCCAGGACGGGCGGGAGATGAGGCTCGCTTTTGCACGTTTTTTAGTGTTTGGCCTGGAATTTAAGCTGGGCGGGGAAATCCTGCGCACAGTAGTAGTGCACAGCCTGGAAGAAGTATTTGTCCTGGCGGCCATTATTGCTCTACGCTTCATTCTGAACCTGATTCTGCACTGGGAAATTCACCAGGAGAGGCGCGATGAAGCCAATGAAATCTTCCACAAGCTGACGAAACGCGGCAAGGAATAGTGTGGCTGCTTATTGCATTCGCAACCAACTTACGGTAAAATCAAATAGCTACGAGGGGGGAGGCTGTTATGGCAAAAATCGTACCCATACGCGGCGTACGCTACAGTACGGAGAAATCAGGCCCGCTGGAGCGTCTGACTGCGCCGCCTTATGATGTGATCGACGCGGCAGGGCAAAGGGAGTATTACGCCAGAAGTCCTTATAATGTTATCCGCCTGGAATACGGTGAAGTGCGGGAGCATGATGACGCGGCAGACAACCGTTATACACGGGCGCGCGGCTTTTTGCTCTCCTGGCTCAGGGAAGGCATCCTGGTGCATGAGGAAAAGCCCGCCGTTTATTTTTATGAACAGGAATTTCCGGCAAAGGGCAGGCTGCTAGTGCGCAGCGGGCTCATTGCCGGGGTGGGGCTTGAGGATTATGCCGCCGGTATAATTTTGCCCCACGAAGAAACTTTGTCCAAAGACAAAGCTGACCGCCTGGAGCTTTTACGCCACTGTGAAGCCAATTTCAGCCCTATTTTCGGCCTCTATGATGACCCTGAACAAAATGTGGCCAGGCTTGCGGCACAGTTTAAAAAAGACAGGCCTGCCGTGGCTTTCCGCGATGAAAAGGGAGAGAGCCACCGCCTGTGGGTCGTTACTGACGAGGCTGCCCTGCGGCAGATTAAAACTTTCTTTGCAGGGCAAAAGATCTATCTTGCCGATGGTCATCACCGTTATGAAACCGCCCTTGCTTTTGCAAAGGAAATGAAAGCGGCTGGCAGGGGAAATTTTGACTTCTGCCTGATGACCCTGGTGAATCTGCACGACCCCGGGCTGCTCATCTTCCCTACGCACCGTCTAATCAAAAATGTGGCCGGTTTTGAGCCGGAGAGCTTCCTTGAGGCTTTGGGCAAAATATTTACCGTGGAAAAAGTCGCTGCGGGGCAGGAAGCACTGGCGGCGGAACTGGCTTTGCTGCAAAAGTATCAGGATACATACAATGCTTTCCTGCTTTACCTGGGAGAAAACCGCCTGTTGCGGCTGCGCGTTCCGCGCCGGCCGGAACATGAAATGATGCGCAAGCTCTATCCGGCGCGTTCCGCTGCGTGGCGCAGGCTGGATGTGGCCGTCCTGCAGGGGCTGGTGTTGGAAACAATCCTGGGGATCGGCAGTGAAGCCAGGGCAGGCGGAGACAATTTGGCCTATACACGCAGCGAGGAAGAAGCACTGGCAGCCGTTGATGCCGGGACATTCCAGGCGGCATTTTTCCTTAACCCCACGCAGGTGGAGGAAGTAATTGCCGTGGCTGCTGCCGGGGAAAAAATGCCCCAAAAGTCAACCTACTTTTTCCCCAAACTGGTTACCGGCCTGGTTATAAATGATTTCAGCAGATAATACCGATTGCACAAAAACAGCCGGTGGCAGCTGCCACCGGCTGTGGTTTGCGGACGGTACGGAGATGCGAACAAAAAGCTGGGGTCACTTTGTACGGGGGTCGGGCAACTTGAGAAACAGCAGGAGGGAAAAGGAGTTTGTCGGGGAAATATATAAACTTAAATTAAAATCAGTTGCCGGAGACGAGGACAGCAGGTGAGTATTGTACAGGTACATAATGTGAAAAAGGCTTTTGGTGCCAACGTGATCCTGGGCGGCGTTTCTTTTCAGCTGCAGAAGAAAGAGCGCGTGGGACTCGTGGGCCCAAACGGCGCAGGCAAGACAACACTTTTAAATATTATGGCCGGACTGGAAACGGCTGACGAAGGCTCGGTTACGTATGCCAAAGGGACAACCCTGGCTTACCTGCAACAGCAGGTGGATGTGACTTCCGCCGGCAGCATGGAGGAAGAACTGCGCAAGGCATTTGCCGGCCTGGAAAAACTGGCGGAGACGCTGCGGACATATGAAAGGCAAATGGCCGAGGGCAAGCTGCCGCCGGAAGAACTGGCCGCCGTAATGGCGGCCTACGGGGAGGCAAGGCAGCTTTTTGAAGCGGCGGAAGGCTATAATGCGGAAGCACGCCTACGGGCTGTGGTAAACGGACTTGGCTTTACGGAAAAAGATTTGGACCGCCCGGTGAGCAGCTTTTCCGGCGGGGAGCGAACACGCCTTCGCCTGGCGCGCCTGCTTTTGGAAAAGCCGGACGTGCTGCTTTTGGATGAACCGACCAACCATCTTGACCTGGCCGCTGTGGAATGGCTGGAAAAATTTCTCGCCACCTGGCCGGGAACAATTCTCCTTGTTTCCCATGACCGGTATTTTCTTGACCGGGTAGTGGAGCGAATTCTGACGCTGGAAAACGGCCGGATGAAAAGCTATCCGGGGAATTACAGCGCTTACCTGCGGCAAAAAGAGCTGGAGCGGGTAACCCTGGAAAAAAGCTACCGGAAGCAGCAGCTTTACCTGGAAAAGGAAACTGCCTATATCCGGTCCCTGGGCACAAGCGAGCGGGAAAAGCGCCAGGCCAAAAGCCGGCAGAAGCGACTGGAAAAGCTGCAGCTTGTGGAAAAACCGCGCCAGGAAAAAAAGATGGTGCTTGATTTCAACTACGCCGGACGCAGCGGCGATATTGTCGCCCGCCTGGAGCAGGTAAGCAAAGGTTTTGGTACGCACAAAGTGCTTGGCAATGTCAGCTTTGAGATCAAACTTGGCGACAGGATCGGGGTAGTCGGCCCCAATGGGGCCGGCAAAAGTACGCTGCTTAAACTGCTGGCCGGAGAGCTTGCCCCGGACAGCGGGCGGATCTGGCTTGGCCCCAGTGTCTGTCCGGTCTATTTTGACCAGCACCAGCAAGTGCTGGACCCGCAAAAAACTCCCTTGGAGGAAATTCTGGACGCGTGTGAGATGACTGTTACCGAGGCAAGAACGTACCTGGGGCGCTTTCTCTTTTCTGGTGATGATGTCTTCAAGCGCAACGAAACATTGAGCGGCGGCGAAAGAAGCCGCCTGGCACTGGCCAAATTAAGCCTGGATGCCGGAAATTTCCTGATGCTTGATGAACCAACGAATCACCTGGATATCATGGGGATGGAGGAACTGGAAGCGGCCCTGCTTGCTTTTCCCGGGACGCTGCTGGTTGTCTCCCACGACCGTTATTTCCTTTCCCGGACGACAAACAAAATACTGGACATTTCCGCCGGACGTGCCAGGCTGTTTTCCTTGCCGTATGAGGAATACCTGGCGGAGCGCGACCGGGAAGCGGAGGCGCGGCCGGCCGCAACTGAAGCGAAAAAACGCTTGCGCCGGGAGGAGGAAAACCGACGCCGGGAAGAGGAACTGGCGCGCCGGCGCAGGCAGCGCAAGCTGCAGGCTGCATTGGCGCAGGCGGAAGAGGAAATCGCTGCCTGTGAGGCAACGGTCAGGGAGTTGGAAAAGGAATTATCCACTCCCGAGGTGTTCTCCGACTACAGGTTAGCTGCGGAAAAGGGGGAAGCGATGGCGGAGGCAAAAAAGAAGCTTTCTGTTTTATATGAACGGTGGGCCAATCTTGCCGAGCAGCTGGAGGAATAAAACCCTGGAATAAGTATAAAATGGAGGGAGCAGAATGGAAAAAGTTATCCTGATTTCCGGCAGCCCCCGTGCAGAAGGAAACACCATGCAGATCCTGTCCCGCTGTGCCGAGAAAATCAGGGCCCTGGGACTGGAGGCCGAAATCATCAGCCTTGCCGGGAAAAATATTGCCGCCTGTACGGCCTGCAGGAAATGTGCCGAGCTGAAGAAATGTGTCCTGCCGGACAGTTTAAATGAAATTGCGGAAAAAGTGCGGGCGGCAAAGGGATTTATTATCGGATCCCCCGTTTACTACGGCACTGCTAGGGGGGACCTGATGAACCTGCTGCAGAGACTGGGCCTGGTGGCGGCAGCCAACGGGCATTTTCTCTCCTGGAAAGTTGGCGGTCCCATTGCCATCAACAGGCGTGGCGGGTCCACAGCCACCATCCAGGAAATGCTTATGTTTTATTTTATTAACGAAATGATTGTTCCTGGTTCCACCTACTGGAACATAGTTTTCGGGCGCGAACCGGGGGAAGCCCTGCAGGATGCGGAAGGCATGCGAACGGTGGAGCGATTTGCCGAAAATGTGGCGAAACTGATCCTGAAGCTTTCGGCAAAGGACTGAGATTTGCAAGCCGGCTGACCGGCAACAGGAGGCTAGACAATGAAAGCTATTGAAGCAAGCGCCATTAACACTATCCGTTTTTTGGCGGTGGATGCCATCGAGAAAGCCAATTCGGGACATCCCGGGCTGCCTCTGGGCGGTGCGCCCATGGCCTATGTCCTATGGTCGCGTTTTTTGAAGCACTGCCCCCAGGACCCGGACTGGCCGGACCGCGACCGCTTTGTCCTGTCGGCAGGTCATGGTTCAATGCTGCTCTATGCCCTGCTGCATCTGTTTGGCTACGACGTATCTCTGGAAGATTTAAAACAATTTCGGCAGTGGGGCAGCAAAACTCCCGGCCATCCTGAATACGGGCATACTCCCGGTGTGGAAACCACTACCGGCCCCCTGGGGCAGGGATTTGCCAATGCGGTGGGGATGGCCATCGCCGAACAGCGGCTGGCGGCAGAATTCAACCGCCCCGGCTTTGAATTGGTGAAGCATTATACTTATGTTTACGCCGGCGACGGCTGCCTGATGGAAGGAGTTGCAGCGGAAGCTGCCTCCCTGGCGGGGCATTTGCAGCTGGGGCGTCTGATCTGCCTGTATGATGACAATCAAATTACCATTGACGGTTCCACTGGGGTGGCTTTCACGGAAGACGTGGCAATGCGTTTCCGTGCGTATGGCTGGCATGTGGAGCGGGTGGAAGACGGGACGGATACGGAAGCCATTGCGGCCGCCATTCGCAAAGCACAGGCGGAAACAGAAAGGCCCTCTTTAATCATGGTCCGGACCACCATCGGCTACGGCAGCCCCAATAAGCAGGGAAAAGCGTCGTCCCATGGAGCTCCCCTGGGTGAAGAGGAGGTGCGGCTGACCAAAAGAAACCTGGGCTGGCCGGAAGACAGGACTTTTTACGTTCCGGAAGAGGTCAGGGAACATTTTCGCGAGCTTGCCGGACGCCTGCAGCAGGCCAAGGCTAAATGGGACAGGCTTTTTACCGCCTACCGGAGAGAATTCCCCGAGTCGGCAGCCGCCTGGGACGTTTGGCATGCCAAAGCTATCCCGAATGGCCTGGAAAACGATGAAAGGCTGTGGCGCTTTGACAAGCCCATGGCTACCCGGTCTGCATCCGGCCAGGTTATGCAGGTGCTGGCGGAATACCTGCCCAACCTGATGGGCGGTTCAGCCGACCTGAATGCATCCACGAAGACGTACCTGTCAGGAAAGGGAGACTTCCAGGCGCAAAACCGCAGAGGGAACAACCTTTTCTTCGGCGTGCGGGAGCATGCCATGGGCGCCATTGCAAACGGCCTGGCGCTGCACGGCGGCTTGCGGCCTTTTGTGTCAACCTTCTTTGTCTTTGTCGATTACATGCGGCCGCCCGTGCGGCTGGCCGCCCTCATGGGCCTGCCTGTCATTTATATTTTTACCCATGACAGCATCGCTGTAGGGGAAGACGGGCCCACCCATCAGCCGGTGGAACAACTGGCGGGTTTGCGTTCCATTCCCAACCTGCACGTTCTGCGGCCG
>JAAYMN010000096.1 GCA_012521345.1 Bacillota bacterium | reverse complement strand
CCCTGCCGTAATTCTGGTCCACGGTTCCGGCCCGCAGGATAGGGATGAAACAATTGGCCCCAATAAACCTTTCAAAGACCTGGCCCTTGGGCTGGCCGGCCAGGGTATTGCCGTCCTCCGCTATGACAAGCGGACTTATGTTCACGGCGCCAAAATTGCTTCCCTGCCCGCTTTTACCGTACGGGAAGAAAGCATAGACGACGCCCTGGCGGCCTTTTCCCTGCTGCAAGCGGAAAGCAAAGTCAGGAGCGACAGAATTTTCCTTCTCGGCCACAGCCTAGGCGGCACCCTAGCGCCCAGGATCGGGGCGGAAAACCAAAACCTGGCCGGACTGATTATCCTGGCGGGTGCAGTGCGCCCGCTGGAGGAGCTGATCCTGGAACAAAGCCGCTATCTCGCCGAGGCGGACGGAAAAGTTACGGAGGCGGAAGCGACCTGGCTGGAACTGCTCGCACAGAGTATAGAGCGTATCCGCGACCTGAAGCTTACGGCAGATGCGCCCGCCGCTGACCTGCTGAATATTCCTGCCTCCTACTGGCTGGACTTGCGTGGATACAACCCGGCGTCTCTGGCAAAGGACCTGCAGCTGCCCATGCTGATTCTGCAGGGCGAGCGCGATTACCAGGTAACAATGGCAGATTTCGCCCTCTGGCAGGAATACCTGGCCGGCAGGGACAACGTCACCTTTAAAAGCTATCCCGGCCCGAACCACCTTTTTATGGCCGGGGAAGGAGCCAGCCTGCCGGCAGAATATGAAGAGCCTAAAAACGTGGCCGCAGAAGTTGTAAACGATATTGCACGCTGGATTAAGGCCCGCCCTTAAGTAAGTGGTGCTGCGCAAAGAGTTGAAGTCCCGCGGACGGAGGAATTAATTCCTGCACGTATTGAAAAAAAGCTTGTGGGTGAAGGGCATAAGAAAAAGGGTGCGAATTCTCCTCACCCTTTTTGCTTTTTTCGTTTTTTACCCGGGAAGGGAGGCCGCAGGCTGCAGCCGCGTTTCAGGCATTTTCTTCTTTAATGGCAATATAGGCTGCGTTGGGCCCGCCGGAATAGCACAACACAGGCCGCGTGAGATTTGTCACCGCGCCGATGCCATGCTTTACACCGGCTGGAATAAAAATCAGGCAGGTTTTACGCAAGATCATAATGTCGTCATCGACCTGTACTTCTACCTCGCAGCCCAAATCCATGTGGTTCTCGGGGTCTGCGCCCATAAAACCGAGAAATTCATCGAAGTCATGCCGGTGCAGGTTAATCCTGGGACGTTTCGGAATTTCCTTCACAATCCAGGCGGCATCAAAATACGGCGCCCCTTTGATGACATTGTCATCAAGCCAGGCCACCCGCCGCAGGATGCCTTTCAGCATCTCATCCTGCGGTGCCGGTTTCGGCTCCTCAATTAAAACATATTTTTTTGCCATAAGCTTTCCTCCATTTTTTTGTTTTTTCTGAACCTTCCTGTGCCGCAATCGCTTGAGCCTTGCCGGGCACAGGGAGAGGGATTTTCGCCTTTATTCAGTGAGAAAAAACAGGGCCAGTGTGCCGGGGCCAGAATGGGCGCCAATAGCGCAGCCGATGCTGCTGATAATGAAATCTTGGCAGCCATATGCCTCTGTTACGGCTTCCATCAGCTTGTTGGCCGCATCCAGATCATCACCGTGGCTGATACCGACAGTCTGCTCCTGCAGCTTGCTGCCGCGCTCGCCCATAATCTCCACCATGCGGCGGATAACCTTGTTTTTGCCGCGAACCTTCTCCAGCGGCACCAGCTTGCCGTCCACAACGTGCAGGATGGGCTTGATGTTCAGGATGCCGCCCACCCAGGCCGTCGTCCTGCTGACACGCCCGCCGCGGTAAAGATATTCCAGATCGTCCACGGTAAAAATGTGCTGCATGCGCCTGGCATAAGCTTCCACCCTGGCGGCAAGCTCGTCCAGGTCGTCCGTTTCTTTTGCCCATTTGGCAGCCTGGTAAACCACCAGTCCTTGTCCCAGGGAAGCGCATTTTGTATCCACCAGGGCTATTTGGCATCCCGGATAGGCTTGCAGGACATCCGATCGGGCAAGTGCGGCAGACTGATATGTGGAAGAAAGCCCGGAACTGAAGCCGACATAGAGACAGCTGTCCCCGCGCTTGGCATAGCGCTCAAAATGATCCTTAAAAACGGCAGGTTCCGCCTGCGCCGTCTTAAAAACTTTGCCCTGGCGCATTTCGGCAAAAAGCTTCTGCGGCTGCAGCGTCCTGCCGTCCAGGTACTCCTCCTCGCCGGAATAAACATGCAGCGATATCATCTCAATATTATAATCGTCATACATGGGTTGCGGCAGGTCTGCTGCACTGTCTGTCAGTATCACAATGCCCATCGGTCCGCCTCCCTTTGAAAAATAATTCTGTAAGTCTATTATAGAGTAAAAAGATCTTTTTGGGTACCCCTTGCCGGAAAAGAACCCGCGTACAGGACGCCGGACGGCTGCCGCCGCACTTTCATACTTGTTGTCAAGCCTCGGACAGCAAACGCTGCAGGTCCGCCACGGACAAGACATATTTTTTATTGCAGAAATGGCAGTGTATTTCCACCGGCTCCTTATCGGCAATCATTGCCTCTATTTCCCTGCCGCCGAGGCTAAGGACCACCTGCTCAATCTTTTCCCTGCTGCAGTTGCAGTGATAGCAGGCAGCAGTGCGTTCCAGGATTTCCAGGTCAAAACCGTCCAGAACGCGCTCAAGGATTTGCTCCGGTAACAATCCGGCTGCCAGGAGCCCTGTAATGCCCTCCAGTCCGGCGATTGCTTCCTCCAGTTTGGCAACCGCCTGCTCTTCGCAGCCCGGCAGGGGCTGGATGATAAAACCGCCCGCCTGCAGGACGCTGCCGCCGGCACCTGTCAGGACGCCTAGGGCAACAGCCGAGGGGACCTGTTCTGAAACGGCAAAATAATAAGCCAGGTCTTCGGCTATTTCACCGTTCTTCAGCTCTACCTGTCCGCTATAAGGCTCTTTCAGCCCAAGGTCTTTAATGACGCGCAGCGCTCCCCTGCCCACAGCCCCGCCCACATTTAGCTTGCCGGGAGCCTTGGGCGGGACGGCGGCATCAGGGTTTTTGACATAACCCTTTACGTTTCCCTTTGCATCGGCTGTTACCAGCAGCATGCCGAGGGGGCCGTCACCGGTCACCTGCAGTGTCAGCAGGTTATTTTCCTCCTTCAGCGTGCAGCCCATCATGGCTCCTGCCGTAAGCAGCCGCCCCAACGCCGCTGTTGCCACCGGCGTTGTCCGGTGAATGACTCTCGCTTTCTCCACAAGGCCGGCTGTGGTGGCGGCTAAAGCCCGGACCTGCTTGCCTGCCGCCTGGGCCCTGACAATATAGTCTGCCATCTTTAACCTCCATTATGTGCTTCTTTTTCCATTATTATAAAAAGCCGCCGCCGGTACGGCAAGCATTTGCCTTAGACGCCGCGGCTTGTTTGTTAACATTTGATGAATAATTAGCAAATTATAACCATTGCGTCTTGTAATTTACAGATTTAGATGTTATCCTAATGCTATCAGGTTTGGGGGAGGTGCTTAAATGAAAGCGACAGGAATAGTCCGGAAAGTAGACGAACTGGGGCGGGTAGTAATCCCGATTGAGCTGAGGCGTACCCTGGGAATCGAGATTAAGGACGGACTGGAGATTTTTGTTGACGGTGAAAAGATAATCCTGCGTAAGTATGAGCCGGCTTGCATCTTTTGCCAAAACGCGGTGGATATTATAGATTTTAACGGAAAAATGATCTGCCGTGAATGTGCAGAAGAAATTGCCCACAAGGTGGGCAAATAACATCTTTCCGAACAACAAGGCGCTCCTCTGGAGGGGCGCTTTTGCTGTTTTTCCCGGTATTCATCTTGCACGACATACTGCATGCGTAAAAGCAGCCGCCCGCAGCAGTTTCCTCTAGTGAATTGCCCTGCTTAGGAGAACACTTGCCGGTGTAAAAACTGCAAAAAAAAGCACCAACCATGCCCTGGCATGATTGGTGCCGAGTTGCGTCTTTCCTTATTTGCCGGCTAAGGCGGCCGCCCGCTCCAGTTCTCCCGTCCCGTTTTGTTCATCATGCTCCATTTTGTTCAGGTGGCGCACCTCCAGGAAAATGGCTCCTGCCGTCAGTAGGGTGGAAATGCCGTCTGACGTGGGAGCAGCCATCCAGACTCCGTCCAGACCGGGCACAACATACCGGGGCAGCAAATATGTCAGTGGCACAATCAAGAAAACCTGGCGGATCAGATTCAGGACGACAGCCTGCCTGGGTTTGCCCACCGCCTGGAAGTAGTTGGCGGATACTATGGTAAAGCCAAGGACGGGAAGCAAGGAAAGATTAATGCGCATGGCATTAACCGCCAAGGCCATCAGATCGCTCCCATGCTCACTGAAAAGCAGCACGAAGCGTTCCGGAGACAGAACAATAAGCAAAAAGCCGGCAACAGTGAAACAGGAGGCGAGGAAAATACCCCAGTAAAGCGTTTTCTTAACCCGCTCATACTGGCGGGCGCCATAATTATAACCCACAATGGGCTGTATCCCCTGGCTGATACCAAAGATGGGCATCATAACCAGGGTATTGACACTGTGAACCACGCCAAAAGCGGAAATAGCCATGTCTCCTCCGTAAGTCTGCAGGGAATGGTTTAAAATCAGGACAGTCAGGCTAGTGGAAATCTGTTTAAAGAAAGCGGGCGTTCCCACCGTTAAAATGTGCAGCACACGCGGCCAGGACAGCCTGAAATACTGCGGGCGGATTTTCAGCAGGCTTTTGCCGCACAGGTAGCGGGAAGCAAGCCAACAGGCGGAAACAATCTGGGAAAGGACTGTCGCAATAGCTGCGCCGGCGACACCCATGTTAAAGCCAAAAATCAGAATGGGGTCAAAGACAATATTGATCAGCGCACCGATTAACATTGAAAACATAGACGTCTTCGGATCACCTTCGGCGCGGATGTAGTTGGCCATTCCCAAACTGTAAATCTGGGAGATGATCCCGGCAAAAATGATACGCATGTAAGCTTTGGCATACGGTAAAATATCTTCACTGGCACCAAAAGCAATCAGTAAAGGCTCGAGAAACAGCAAACCCAAAAACGTTATAATAAGAGAAAGGACAAAGAGCAGCACAATGGCATTGCCAAGTACTTTCTCAGCCTCATCCTGCGCTTTTTCACCCAGGCGGATAGAAATGATGGCAGTGGCCCCGATGCTGACGAGGCTGGTCAATGCCATGACAAGCATCATGATGGGAAAACCAAGAGTAACACCGGCAAGTCCCAAGGGTCCTACACCCTTAGCCACATAAATACGGTCAACAACATTGTAAATTGAAGTTACAACCATCCCCACAATGGCAGGGGCGGAAAATTTTATGATAAGGCTTGAAATTTTGCCTTCGCCAAGCTGTTTTGCAGATTCCATGCACAACCCTCCCGGAATACCAAGCCAACCTGAAGGCGGTTAAATGTTAGAAAACTAACGTTTTGATTTTAAACCTTTATTGTCGAACTGTCAAGCCCCATTTGTCGTAAAATTACCTGCCGTCTTCCCCAGGCCGGCAAAAAAAAACCCGGCTCTGCCGGGACAGCTCCTAGTTCCGATAGATTGGCGTCAAATCAATTATAGTACTGAAATTATAGGTTTTATCGTCTATTTCCAGCGGCGTTACCGAAATGGCCACAGGCTTGCGTGTCCCGTCCTTGCAAGTGATGACCGTATCAATAAAATCTATCCGTCCGGCGGCGGCCTGCCGGGCCTTGTGAACAGCCTGGCGCCTTTCCTTTTCATCAGGGTAAGCGAGGTAAAACCAGCCGTGTTTGTTTACTTCTTCCAGGGTGTAGCCGGTAATGCGTTCCATGGCTGCGTTGTAAATTAAAAATTCGCCGTCTTGCGTTGCCAGGGAAAAACCGTCCCGGGCGTTTTGTATTATTTTATCCAGTATCAGCTGCATTTTTCTTCTTTCCTGTTCCGCCTGGAACCTTACCAGTGCTGCGCCGATACTCCGGCCGATCATGGTTAAAAACTCAATGTCATCTTCGCTGAAGTGATTTTCCACGGTGGCATTAAGCTGCAGGATCCCCACTGTCTCTTCCCGAAAACGCAGCGGCACCAGGGCAACAGATCTGTAGCCAAATTGACCGCAGTGATTGCGAATGCGAAACGGCACATCCTTTTTGGCAAGTTTAGCCGCCAACTCATTGATGTCGCCAGTGTAGAAAGTGCCTGTGTCACTGGTAAATTCCGGGCTGAGATCGCCGCGGATCACACTGCCGCAGATACATTCCAGTTCTTCCTGCCTATCCCCCTCCTGCCGGGAAATACCCCCCTGGTAGCAGCTAAGCAGCGATTCCATTCTGATAAAATCATCGCTGAAACCAATCGTCTGCACATATGGGTAATCATTGCCCCGGCGCAGGCGTATCCCGGCAGCATCACACTGCAAGTGCCTGCAAACCGTTTTCAGAATGTAGGAAAGGACTGTATTCTCATCGTACGTGCTGGCCAAAACCTGCAGGATGTCCAGCATGATGGCACGGCGCCTTTCCTCTGCCCGCGCCTCCGTCACATCCTGCCCGGTGCAGACAATGGAGCTCACTTTGCCGTTTGCATCATTGATGATGCTGTTTGTCCAGGCCAAAAGCCGCCTGCGCCCGTCCTTGGTCTGCCAGTGATTCTCATAAACCAGCGGTTGGGAAGCTTTTTGACCGCCTTGCAGCAGTTTGGCAATTGCCGCACGCACATCTGCCTGTTCATCCGGCGGAACAAGAAAATCCGGCGCCTTGCCCAGCACTTCCTTGCGGCTGTATCCGGATACATGTTCACAGGCGGGATTAAATTCAGTAATCCTCCCCCTGTTATCCAGCATCATAATCAAAGATTCAACTGTTTCCAGCAGTTGCTTCAGCAACGCCTGGCTCTCTTCAGAGCCAACCGTTTCTTTTAGCGCCCGCAAAGAAAGATGAAAGTATTCGTAAAGCGGATTCTTGCTGCCCATAATCCATCCCCCTGCTGCAGCAAGGCTTTTTACCCATTCACTTCTCTTTTCTCCCGCAGCATCCTGCCGCAAGAACCTTCCCTGCCAAGAATAATAAATTGTTAAGAAATAAACGAGGCTTGCCCTTCGGGGCGAACATCCCGCATACACGGCAGGAATTGTTTCCTGTAGGCAAGAACTCTATAAACAACATAACAGGAGGGAGACAAAATGCAAATCGGAGTAATAAGCGACACCCATATACCTACCAGGGCAAGATGCCTGCCCGCCGCCCTGTTTGACATTTTTGCCGGTGTGGAGCTGATCCTGCACGCCGGAGACCTCGTCACCATGAGCGTTGTGAAGGAACTGGAAACCATCGCGCCGGTGGAAGCGGTGGCCGGCAACATGGATCCTCTGGAGATTGTGGAGCGCTTCGGCAGGAAAAAAACGCTAACCCTGGCCGGTTTTCGCATTGGTCTTATTCACGGCGACCTTGGCAGAGACCGCAGCAAAACCCCCGAGCTTGCCCTGCAGGCCTTTGCCGATGACCGGGTGGATGCAGTCATCTTCGGCCATATCCACCAGCCGTTCCTGCAGTGGAAAAACGGCATCCTGCTTTTCAACCCGGGTTCACTGACAGACAGCCGCCGCGGGCCCCGCAACTCCTGCGGCCTGCTGACCCTGGGCAAAACAATTGAAGCACGGCACATCTACCTTTAAAAGCACGCCTTATTTTTGTAAAACTTTTTCGCCGGCAAGCGACAGAACCGGAGGAGCCGGGGTGCATGCAAACAATACGGATTGCACCCGCGGTATACGGAAAGCGGCATCGCCTCCGGTCAGACAACTTCACATGCTACTGACAGTTCCTGTGACAGCACGTTCACATGCTGCCCGGTCAAATCAAAGCCGTGCCCGTCAAAAGCTTCCTGTGGCACAAGCAGCAGGTCATGGCGGCGTCCGGCCAGCGCTTTACGCGCCGCCGCCAGAAAATCCCGCACTGTCAGCAGCCCGGCAGCCTGAATTGAACCGCCAAAAAAATAATTATCCACTTTATAAACGGTAATTGCGGGAAGGGCAAACCTGTCCACCACCTGCCTGACAAGCTGCGCGCCAAAGGCTGAGGCCAAAACCAGCGGCCTCTCCGCCTGCCGCCGTCCTATTGCCCTCTCCAGAGCGGCCACCCGCCGCGGGTGAAAATCATTAAGCATGACAAAACCCGGCGGCTCCAGGGCCGCTTTTTTTAGTCTGGCGTGATAAAGCCGACCGCCTCGTTTATAAGTAATGACGGGGTTTTCCGCCCGCCTGGCGGCCGTAAAGGCTGCCGCACGTGTGGCCACTGCTTTGCCGTCCACTGCCACAATTACATCCTCCGGCTGCAGGCCGGCCGCCTGTGCCGGCGTTTTGGCCATTACCCCCCAGATCTCCGCCGTCAAGTCTGGCGGCACACAAGGCTCGGGAATAACAGGCAAGCCGTATCTCCGTGTTTTCTCCCGGGCAAAAGCAACAACCTCCGCCCATAAGGACAGCGGGAACTGCAAGCCGGGCGGTGTTTTTACCGTGTAGCCGGGCAGAAAAAGACGAATGGTCCTGGCGCCGTGCCCGGCAAGAAAATGGACTGTTTCCTCCATATCCTGCCAGCCTGTCAGGTGGGGCATGGCCACCAGGCTGCCGTGAAAAGGAATACCGCTGCGGGCAAGGGCTGCCACCGCCTCCGGAGCACGGCTTTCTTCGGTGTCCTGCATTAGCAGGCGCCGTCCGGCAGCCGTGGCACTGTTGAGCGAGACTGTTATTTCCAGCGGCGCAAGCTGCGCTAGATCAGCCGCCAGCTTTGGCGTCAGCAAGGTGGCATTGGTGGTTATGGCAATAGTTGTCCGGGGCAGCCTGGAGCGTACAAGTCTTAAAATCGGCATGATTTCCGGATGAGTAAAGGGCTCCCCTTCCACCAGGCGCGTGGCCGACTCGCCGATAACAACCTTCCCCTGCGGGTCCAAGAGTTCCACCAGTTCTTCAACCTTGGCCGCAGGAAGCGGCGGCAGCCTGTGGATCAGCACGCCATCCGGGTTCTGCCTGTGGCTGCAAAAGACACACCTGGCATTGCACTGGGAAGTAAGCGGCAGAATGTTGTTCCGCACGGCTTCTAGCAGGCAGGTATAGTAATCAGTGGACATGTTCCTTCTCCCGCAGTCTTGCCGCCAGCCGGTGGCCGATTTCCGTTATGTCCCCGGCGCCCATGGTGATAATCAGGTCTCCGGGACGGGCAATGTCCAGCACATGGGCAATAATCTCCTCCGCTTCATCCAACTGGGTGACATTAACTCCCTTGGCTCGCATCTTTTCTGCCAGTTCCCGGGATGATACTCCCGCCAGCGGCAGTTCACTGGCTGCATATATCCGGTGCAAAATAACCTGGTCGGCATCATAAAAAGAGCAGGCGAACTCTTCCAGAAACCATTTTGTCCGTGTGAAGCGATGCGGCTGGAAAACGACCAGTACCCTTTCTACCCCGTTGGCACGGGCAGCCTGCAGGGTTGCCCGTATTTCCGTAGGATGATGGGCATAATCGTCCACCACGGCAATGCCGTTTCCCCTGTACAGGAACTGGAAGCGGCGCTCTGCACCGTGAAAGTTGGCCAGGCCTGCCTGGACACGGGCAAAATCCACCCCGAACTCCCCGGCCACTGCAATGGCCGCCAGGGCATTAAGGACATTATGCAGACCGGGGACAACCAGTGTAATCGTCCCCACGGGGCCTTCCGGCCCTAAAACCTGAAAACGGCTGCCCCAGCCCGCATACTCTATATTGGCGGCACGCCAGTCGCCCTTTGCAAGCCCGTATGTAACAATTTTCTGCAGATGAGAGGGATGCATGCCCTGCAGGTACCTGTCCTCAGCATTCAGGACAGCCGTCCCTCCGGGAACTATATTGTCCAAAAACGACGTATATGCATCCAGAAGCAGCTGGAAATCGCCCTGGTAATGCTCCAGATGGTCCGCCTCCACATTGGTAACAACGGCCATCCGGGGCCGGTAGCGGAGGAAAGTGTTGTCGCTTTCATCCGCTTCGGCAATGACAATATCCGATTTGCCGATGCGGGCATTGCCGCCAAATTCGGCCAGCACACCGCCAATAAACGCAGTGGGATCCAGGCCGCCGGCTGTCAGCACCGTGGCAATCATGGAGGTGGTTGTTGTCTTGCCGTGCGCCCCTGCCACGGCGATGCCAAAACGGCCGTTAATAAAACGGGCCAAAAGTTCCGAACGGTGCCAGACAGGCATCCCCCTGCTTCTGGCTGCCTGCAGCTCGACATTGTCAGGGGGAATGGCAGTTGAATAGACAACAAGTTCCGCCCCGGCAAGATGCGCCGCATCATGACCGATAAACACAGTCGCCCCCAGTTTTTTTAATTTTTCCGTTATGGCGCTTTGCTTGATGTCAGAACCGCTCACTATGTATCCCATGGCCAGGAGCACCTGCGCCAGGGCGCTCATCCCGTAGCCGCCAATACCTATAAAATGAAGATGTTTGATCCGGTTAAGCAAAAAACATCCCTCTTTTCGTTTTTCGTCAGCCCGGCTTGCCAGGTGACAAAGCGGCGCTTGCCCCAAAGCTGCAGCATCAGAAGTTTTACCGCTGAAAAGCTTTCGGTTAAGTTCAGTTCGTCAAGGTTTCCTGTCGTTTCCTGTTGCAATTATAACTTTTTGCGTTGTCGAAAAAAGAGTTTTCAGGATTGGCCGATTTTTTTATGTTAAGTATCATAAAACCAGCTGCTCCTGAATTTGCAATATTTTGTTCATATTTTTAGCAGCCGGCAGTGCAACTAATCCACAGTATCCACATGGTTATCCACAGAAATAACCCTATTATTAACGTATTTTAACAAAGTATCCACAGTGTCCACAGGTTGTTACCATAACTAGTAACACTTAATGCGCATCCCGACAACTGCGTTTAGTGGCGCATCATGTCTAAAGCCGGATCTGCATTTAAGTCGAGTCCTGCGAATTGCCCCCTGCGATAATTGTCCCAGCCGGCCGCCGCCACCATGGCCGCATTGTCAGTACATAGCGAAAGCGGCGGGAAAAGAAGGCTGCGGCCTTCTGCCGCCAGCGCCGCCGCCAGCCGTTCCCGCAGCAGCAGGTTGGCGGCAACACCGCCGGCCAGAAGCACCGTTTTTGTCCCCTTGCTCCTTGCCGCCAGACAGGTTTTTTCCACCAGGATGTCAACCACAGCCTGCTGGAAACTGGCGGCCACGTCGGCAACAGGCAGTTTTTGTCCTTTTTGTATTATATTATGCACAGTGTTGATTACCGCAGACTTTAAACCGGAAAAAGAAAATGCCAAGACATCATCCTGGCCGCTGAAAGCCTTGGGAAAAGCAAAAGCATGCGCATCGCCTTCCCGGGCGGCAAGCTCAATGGCCGGCCCTCCCGGGTAGCCCAGCCCCAGCACCCTGGCAATTTTATCAAAAGCCTCTCCGGCGGCATCATCACGGGTCGACGCCAAAAGCTCCGCCTCACCCCTTGCCGCAAGATAAAGCAGGCTGGTATGGCCTCCGGAGACGACCAGGCAGACGGCAGGAAATTCCACATCATGCACCAGGTAATTGGCGGCCACATGTGCCAGCACATGATTGACTGCGACCAGCGGCTTTCCCGTGGCATAGGCCAAGGTTTTGGCCGTGTTCACTCCCACCAGGAGGGCGCCTACCAGGCCGGGCCCCTGTGTCACGGCAAGACAGGCCAGGTCGGCCAAGGTGCAGCCTGCCGCCTGCAAGGCTTCCTCAACCACCAAGTTGATCAGTTCCAGATGTTTCCGCGAAGCAATTTCCGGCACCACACCGCCAAATTTGCGGTGGATATCCACCTGTGAAGCAATAATATTGCTTTTGACCTGCCGGCCGCCGGCCACCACGGCCGCCGCCGTTTCATCGCATGATGTTTCTATGCCTAAAATTAACGCTTCTTTCACTCCGCCACCCCCGCACCCTCTTTCCGGGGCAAAATATCGCCCCAGGCCGCTAGTTGCATTTCAGTTCCGTCAACCACATAATCAGCGCATCCTCATCTTGGTAATATTTGGGCCGGATGCCGCAGGAGACAAAACCAAATTTCTTGTAAAGCTCCTGGGCCCTCCTGTTGGAAACGCGCACTTCCAGGGTCATCCGGCCGGCCCCCCTGCCGGCAGCTTCCCTGATTAAATGTGCCAGCAGTGCCTTGCCGATTCCCTTTCCCTGCCAGGCGGGACTAACCGCCAGGTTGGTTACATGGGCTTCATCCAGGATGACCCAGATTCCGCCGTAGCCGACCACTTCTCCTTCCACAAGGGCAACATAGTAATAGGCAAAGCCATTGTCCAGTATTTCGTTGATGAAAGCATGCTTTGTCCAGGGGTTTTTATAAACTTTTTTTTCTATTTCCGCAACCGCATCCACATGGCAGAATTTCATTTGTTCAATAGCTACAGTCACAGGCATTGACCTCCCCCGCCATGTGCCGCCCTGTATTTTACTTCCGCTTCCGACTGGCGCAGGTAGCGGGGAGCCAGTTCGCGCCAGGAGGCAGCCTGGCCGCGGGCAAGCTGTTCAAGCCCCAGGCGTGCTACCGTAGCGGCACGGCAGATGGCGGATTCCGGCGGCATAAAGCATGCTTTCACACCCAGTTCCCCGCGGATGAAATCCTGGTGAACAGGGACAGCGTCACCGACGAAAAGGACTTTTTCCCCGTAAGCTTCCACTTCTTCCAGGACTGCAGGCAAAGCAGCCGCTTTATCCTCGGCGAGCCGCTGCAGGGAACCTCCGCCGCCGCGGAAAAGGGCGGTATAAACCTGCCTGCGCCTGGCATCAAGCACGGGGCAGATCAGGCCGTCAAACCACGGGTGCTGGGCTGCCAGCGCTTCCAATGTGGAAATGCCGCACAGAGGGATTGTCAGAGCCTGCCCCAGCGCCTTGGCCGTAACTATGCCGATGCGCACCCCCGTAAATGACCCCGGGCCGGCAGCAACGGCTATTCCGTCCAGCCCGGCGGGTGTCAGGCCGGCGTCCGCCAGCAGGGCCGCTATCAGCGGCAAAAGCCGCTGGGAATGTGTTTTTTTCACCTGCAGTGTGTATTCCGCCACCGTTTTGTCCTCCGACGCCACTGCCACGCTGCACACCAGTGTCGCCGTGTCTATGCCAAGTACAAACATCTCTTCAGCTCCCCGGGTTTAATGCCCCGATTATTTCCTGGTAACGGGCGTCGTCGCTGGTGAAAGTAATTCTTCTGGCCGCAGGCCCTTCCCGGCGGAAAGACACTCTTGCCGCCGGCAGGTCAAAGAAACAGGGAAATCTATCGGCCCACTCCACCAGGCAGACGCCCTCGCCATAAAGATACTCCTCCACGCCCAGCTCCCACAGTTCCTCTTCGGCAGCAAGCCGGTACAAATCAAAATGATAAAAAGGCAGGCGCCCCCGGTGTACGTTAAGCAGGGTAAAGGTGGGGCTGGTGATGGGCGCGCCGACGCCAAGCCCCAGGCCAACCCCCCGGGCAAAAACAGTTTTTCCCGACCCCAGCTCTCCGGCAAGGAGCAGAACAGCGCCGGGGAAAAGCTGCTCCCCCCAGAACCTGCCCAGGTTCTCCGTTTCTTTCTCCCCACGGGTGACAATTGCTCTTTTCACGCTGCAACCACCTTTAAAAATGACGATAACCCGCAAACTCTAATTCTTCCCATTTCCCGTCTTTCGTAACCATCTGCAGCCGCATTTCCTCCGTCAGCCGCCCCAGGGCGTAAAGCGGCCGCCCGAAATGTGCCAGGTAAGCCCCGGACAGACCCTCAAAGGCGTTTTCCGGCACGGTAAACAATAACTCATAGTCTTCACCGCCATGCAGGGCAAAATCCAGCGGCAGGCGGCCGGCCGCGGCAGCCACAGCCCGGGCGACAGGGTCCACCGGGATTTTTTCCTCATAAAACAACGCCCCGCAGCCGTTTACTTCCATGATTTCCCTGATATCCTTCAGCAGGCCGTCGGAAATGTCCATGGCGGCGGTGACGGCACCGCTTTTTGCCAGCCAAATCCCTTCCCGCACCCGCGGCTCGGGGCGGAAATGGGCTTTCAGCGCCGCGGCTCGCACTTTGTCGTCGCAGGGCATGTCCTGCAAAAGCAGCGTCAGGCCTGCCGCCGAAGCTCCCAGGCTGCCTGTGGTGCAGATCAATTCACCCGGCCGCGCCCCGCGGCGGAGGAGGGCCTGCTCGCGCCGCACTTCTCCCTGGACAGTCACGCTGACCGCCAGCGGTCCCGGGGAAGCCACCAGGTCGCCGCCGCTGACGGCAATTCCGTATTTTTCCGCCAGCTGCATCATGCCGCGGAAAAAATCCAGCACAAACTCACACTCCGTCCCCGCCGGCAGGGCCAAAGCAACGAAGGCATGGCGCGGCCTGGCTCCCATGGCGGCCAGGTCGCTGAGATTGGCGGCCAGCGCCTTAAATCCCAGGTCCTGTGCCGTAATCCCGGGCAACAGAAAATGTACTCCTTCCACCAGCATGTCTTTGCTGGTGGCTACATAAGCGCCGTCGGCAAACCTGGCCAGGGCGGCATCATCCCCGATGCCCACCCCATCCCGGTCTGCCGTGCTTGCCACAAGGGCGGCAATCTCTTTTATCAGGGCTTGTTCCCCTATTTCGCTTATTTTCATTATTTACCACCTGTTTTCTGATTATAGCGTGTATTAACGTAAAAAACAAGCACCGTCCCGCCCTGCCGCCTGCAGGCAGAACCTGCAGGCAGAACTGTTAACCATGCTACATAATCTTTTGGCAGCCGGGCAAGTTAATGCTGAAGTACAATATTCTCTTGCCGCCTTTTGCCAGACTGAAAACAAAGCATGTCCCAAGAGGTGTTTTGCCGATGAAAAAAGCAAAGGAAGTTGCCGGCCTGCCTGTTATAGATATTAATACGGGCAGCCTGCTTGGCAATGTGCAGGAACTTGTTATTGACCACCAGGCCCGCAAGGTTGCCGCCGTTGTCGTCGGCGAACGCGCCTTCCTGAAAGCCAGGACGGAAATCATTCCCTATGCGGACGTTCGGACAATCGGCCATGACGCCATGATGGTCGCAAGCAGCGAAATGGTGGAAGATCAGCGCCTGGAAGCCATGCGCGAGTACGGGGTGGCAGGCAAGCAGCTGATCACGACAGACGGCACCCTGGCCGGCAGCGTGACGGATTATGCTTTTCAGCCTGCGGACGGCCAGCTGACGGAGCTTTACATCATCTCGGAAAAACAGCGAAGAAGCTTTGCCGTGCCGGTGGCTATGGTGGAAAACTTTGGCCGGGATTTTATCATTCTCCGCAACGACTTCCAGATGCAGGCACGTCCGCTCACCACGGCCGGAGAAGAGACTCACCGCCGGCTTGTCCGCACCTTGGAAACCAAGGCTCTTGCTTATGCCGTCGGTCGTCCCGCCGGCAGCACTGTCACCGATGATGAAGGTGCAATTATTGTCAGAAAAGGGCAGACGGTAACCCGGGAGCATGTGGCAATGGCGCGCCGGCGGGGAAAACTTGCCCAGTTGCTTTTGGCCGCCGGTGCGGGTGAAATTGCGGGAAGCATGCTGGAAATGAAAGACATCCTGGCGCGCCTGCAGGACAAAGTCAGTGCGGGGGGACAAAAGCTGGAGCAGGCTACACGGGAAAAAATGCGGACCTATGTTTTAGGCAAAAAACTGGCCCAGGCTGTCCATGCCCCGGACGGGACGCTGCTCGGGGCGCGCGGCGATCTTGTCACGGAAGACATGCGGGAGCGGGCGGAAGCGGCAGGACGGCTGCCCCAGCTTTTTCTGGCCGCCGTCGCGGAAGATATGCAGACGGCCCTTGCCCCGGTAAAAAAGCAACTGCGGGAGATTTTCGGTGAAAAGGAACTATAAAAAAAGGCGGCAACCGCCGTCTTTTTTTCTGGAAAAGCTTATTTTTTCACAAGGGGCGCACTTTCCCGGGAATCGCCGGCATGATGTTCCTGGCGGAACTCTTCCGCTATTTTGGCAATAACTTTCTTCTCAATCCGGGAAACGTAAGAACGGGAAATTCCCAGGCTTTTTGCAATTTCTTTCTGTGTCAGCCTGCGCCCCAGGGGCAGCCCGAAACGCAGGGCCAAAACAATACGTTCCCTGTTTTTCAGGCGCTTAATAATCTGGTATAGTTTGGCTTCAACGATTTTTTTGTCCACCACGTCCAGAATTTCTTCCGCATCAGTTCCCAAAATGTCCAGCAGGGTGATTTCGTTGCCCTCTTTGTCAGTCCCGATCGGGTCGTGCAACAAGACTTCCGCCCTGCGCTTGGTTACCACGCGCAGGTGCATCAGAATTTCATTTTCAATGCAGCGGGCTGCATAAGTAGCCAGCCGCGTCCCCTTGTTCCCTTTATAGGAATCTATTGCCTTGATAAGACCAACTGTACCGATGGAAATCAGATCTTCCTGGTCTTCCCCCGTGTTTTCGAACTTTTTTATCACGTGAGCGACTAAGCGCAGATTGCGCTCAATTAAAACACTGCGCGCCTCCTGGTCGCCCTGGGCCAGCAGCTGGAGATATTTTTGTTCTTCCTGGGGCGAAAGCGGCTGGGGAAATGAGTTATTGTTCAGATATGAGACAAGCAGAACAATTTCCCGGACGACAGCAGCAATCAGTGTTACCAGAGCAAGCAAAAAAGCACCTCCCGCGGGATGTCGTCTCTACATTGTATGCCCGCACAGGTGCTAATGTGCGCAGTTTTCGCGCATTGCAAAAGACAAAATCATTGTTTTACCCTTTATTATATTCCCGGCATCCCGGCAATGTGCAGCATCGGCCGGCAATTTTTGCCCTGCTTTGCTTCAGCGTGCGTCAAGCACGGCTTCCATCACCCTGCGGAAAACGGCGGAAGCGGTAGGCTCTCCTGCATAATGCTCCTCCAGCAGCAACACGGCCACCAGTGTTTCTTTTTCCGTCTCCACCGTCCCGGCAAACCAGGAACGGCTGTACTTTTTGCCGGCAAGCTGGGCGGTGCCGGATTTCCCCGCCGCCCTGTATCTGCCGCTTCGGGCCGGCGAAGCCGTCCCCTCTTCCACTACAGTTACAAGCATGTCATGCAGCTTTTGGGCAAGTGCCGGCGCAATGACCAGGGAACCGTACTGGACCGGGTAATTCCGGACGGTATTGCCGTTTTTGTCAATCACTTTTGACACCAGGCGCGGGTACACATCCCGCCCCCGGTTGGCCAGAATGGACATGACACGGGCCAGCTGCAGCGGCGTGGCAGTTATTGCTCCCTGGCCGATTGCCAGGTTGGCCACATCACCGCTATAGGGCAAATCTGCTGCGGCCGGGATGTTCCCCGCCTCTTCCCCGCCCAGGGGTATACCCGTTGCCTGTCCCAGCTTAAAGCGTCCGGCCGTCTCAATTATTTTCTCCTTGCCCAGGCGCAGGGCAAGGTCAATAAAGTAGCCGTTGCAGGAAGCAACCAGTGCCTGCTGCAAATCAATTCTGCCATGAGCGGTGCCGGCAAAGCAGGAAATCTGCCTGTCGCCCAGTTCATAAGCGCCGTCGCAGAAAAAGGTGGCGAAAGCTGCGGATGCATCTTCCGCCAGCGCCGCCGCCGCTACAACTACCTTAAAAACAGAGCCGACAGCATAAGGCATGAGCGCCCGGTTCAGGTAAACCTGGCCCCGCTCCATCTGCTCCAGTTTCTCCCCGGCGGTTCCGTTGTACAGGTCTTCCACAGGCAGCCGCGGGAAAGAAGCCAGAACCAGGATATCCCCGCTCTGCGGGTCCAGCAGAATAAAGGCACCCTTTTTCACAGCGTCTTTTCCCGCCGCTTCCGCAGCCGCCTGCAGCTTCCTGTCAATGGTTGTCACCACACTGTACGGCCGGCGCAAGTGCTCATACTTCCACTCACTGATGCCATAGCCGGGAACCACCTGTCCCCGGGCGTCAACAATGACGCCGATTGCCGCAGGCGTCCCCCACAATTCCCGGTTAAAGGAGCGCTCCAGGCCGGAAATACCTTCACTCGGCTGCAGCGGATTGACCGGCCTTTTGATATAACCGGTGACATGGGTGGCAACGGAGGCGGCAGAATAGCGAACTTCCTCCACCAGCACCAGGTCCTGCAGGTAAACGGGAACAGGGTCCGAGGCCTTGCTTGCTGCAGCCGCTCCCCGGTTCAATTCCTGCAGGGAGGCATGCAGGGACAAGCCGTTGCGGTCCAGGATTTGGCCGCGGCCTGAAGCATATACATATGTATCCGTTCTCTGGGCTGCCGCCTGCCGCGCCAGCCGCCAACCCTGCAGCAGCTGCAGGGAAAAAAGGCGTACCAGCAGCAACCCAAAAAGCACAAGAAAAATGGAGATGACATGCACAATGCGTGCTTGCCGCCGTTCCCTGCGCATAAAAACACCCCGCAGACAGACTTTTTTAAGATACTAGTCTGCCCGGCGGGGCGCCTTTTTATGCTTTATGCTGCAGCAGCAGGCCGCGCTACACCCGCGCCAACCGCCGCCTGATAATGGCATATTCCTCCACCGGTTCCGGCATGGACAGGGAAACATGCTCCTGGACACGGATTGCTTCCCTGAGGGGTTCGCCGCCCGCATCCCGCAGGTCGGTGACAACAAATTCACGGCAATCCGTCCTGGGACCGAACACTTCCAGTTTTTCACCAGCGGCAAAGCGGTTGCGCATTTCCACCACTGCGCGTTTGGCTACCGGGTCGTAACTGCGCACCACACCGACAAATTCATGGCTTGTCACCTGCTGGGCACTGTCAAAAACCTGCCCCCAAAGGCCCGGGTTCCCTTCCAGGAAACCGGTGGAATAAGGACGGTGGCTGATGGCCTGCAGCTCCGCATGCAGAGCCGGGTCCACAACATAATCCGGGTCGCGCAGGTAAGCGTCCAGCGCCCGGCGGTAGGCGCGGGTCACTGTCGCCACATAGTAGGCGCTTTTCATGCGCCCTTCAATTTTAAAACTGTTTACCCCGGCCGCGGCCAGCCTGCCCAGGTAATCAATGAGGCACAGGTCGCGGGCATTCAGGATGTACATGCCTCGGCTGTCTTCTTCCACCGGCATGTAGACGCCCGGTGTCTTCTCCTCCAGCAGGTAGTACTTCCAGCGGCAAGCCTGGGCGCATTCGCCCCTGTTGCCGCTGCGGCCCGCCAGGTGCAGGCTTAAATAGCAGCGCCCCGAATACGCCCAGCACATGGCACCGTGGACAAAAACCTCCAGTTCCACGGTGACACGGCGGCGGATTTCCGCAATCTCCGCCAGGGACAGCTCGCGTGCCAGGATGATGCGTGCTATGCCTGCTTCCTGCCAGAAAAGCGCACTGCGCCAGTTGGTCGTATTGGCCTGGGTGCTTAAATGGCAGGAAAGCCCCGGGACAGTTTCCCTGGCTATTGCCAAGACGCCGGGGTCGGAGACAATTATGGCATCCACCCCCAGCTCCTGCAGAGACTTCAGATAGGCGGGCAATTCCTCCAGGTCTTTATTATTGGCGAAAATATTGACAGTTACATATACTTTAGCCCCGTGCCGGTGGGCAAAGGCGATGCCTTCCTCAAAATCATCCGTGCTGAAATTGCCGGCAGCCGCCCGCATACCGAATTTTTTCCCGCCCAGGTAAACGGCATCGGCGCCGTAGACGACAGCCATTTTCAGTTTTTCCAGGTCACCGGCAGGTGCCAGAAGTTCCGGTTTTTTCATGCCTACTCAGCCTGTTTCTTCCTGTTTTCCCGCGCCCGTCGCTTGTTTGCTTCATGCTCCGCCAGCGTCCGTCCGAAGTAGTGCTCCCCGCTGCCGTCATTTTTGGCCACGTAATACAGGTAGTCGCTCTCTTCCGGATACAGCACCGCCAGAATGGCGGCTTTCCCGGGAGAGGCGATGGGACCCGGCGGCAAGCCCTTATTTTTGTAGGTATTATAGGGAGAATCCACTTCCAGGTCCTCCAAAAGGACGGTCTGCTTATGCTCCCCCAGGGCGTAGATGACAGTGGCATCAATCTGCAGGAGCATGTCTTTTGCCAGCCTGTTGTGAATGACAGAAGCGATGAGCGGGAACTCGCCGGCCACCCGGCCTTCCCTTTCCACCAGGGAAGCCATGGTTATAACGGTATGCAAATCCAGGCCAAGTTCCGCCGCCCGTTCGCGCAATTCATCCGTCAGTATTTCTTCCAGGCGGTTCTGCATGCGGGCAATAATCTGTTCCACCGACACGCCCCGTTCAAATTCATACGTGTCCGGGAATAGGTAGCCTTCCAGAGCGTAGCGCTGCCCCTCCGTCACCCGGCCCGAGGCAGGCACCACGGCCGCCGCAGCTGTCAAAAACTCCTCTGCCGGAACCAGGCCGGCCGCTTCCAAGACGGCAGCTATCTGCTCAAGGTTGTAACCTTCGGGAATGGTTACTGTAACGGTATTCCTGTAGACATCTCCCCGTGCAAGGCGCTGCAGGATTTCATCCATGGTCATGCCGTAGTGCAGGATGTAGTCGCCTGCCTGCAGGCGCTGGTCCAGGCTGCGGTACTTGGCATAATAACGAAAGACCGTAGCGTTGCGTACCAGCCCGTGTTCGGCAAGAATATCGGCGATACGGATAAGCGACGCCCCCTGCGGAATGGAAACAAGTACAGGCTCCTGCGCCAGGACCGGTACAGGCTGCAGCCAGATTTTGATCTGGACGACAAGCCCCACCAGCGCCACGGCTGCCAGGATGACAAAAACCGCCAGCAGCCGCAGCAGTTTCCCCATTCTCATGCTCTCTCCCCCGCCAACTTACTCTGCTTCATCTTCCTCCGCCATAACTTGTTCTTCCCATGCCTGGGCCACAGCTTCCCATTCGGCATCGTCTTCAACTACCACCAAAGTCTCATTGCCGTCTTCGTCCGCGTCAATCCGGAAAATGACGGCTTCCTGTTCTTCGTCTTCCGCCGAGTTTTTCTCTTCCGCCGCTTCCGAGGGGATCATAATGGCATACTCCTTGTCATCTACCATGATGATATCCAGGAGGATAAAATCATGTTCCGCTCCTTCTTCATCCACCAGCGTAACAACATCATTTTGCAGTTCTGTCATTTAATTATACACCTCTTTTTTTCTTTGCGTAAACGCCCATATTCTTTACAATCTTACCGGTTTTTATCCGGCCCGGCGCCGGAATGGGCCTGAAGATAATTCTGCAGGATCAGGACGGCCGCCATTTTGTCAATTACTTTCCGCCGCTTTGCCCTGCTGATATCGGCGGCAATCAGCATGCGTTCCGCTTCCAGTGTTGTCAGGCGCTCGTCCCACAAGCAGACAGGCACGCCCAGTTCTTCCTGCAGCCGGTTGGCAAACTCCGCCGCCATTTCCGCCCGCGGGCCGGCGGTGCCGTTCATGTTCAGTGGGTACCCCACCACAATGAGGGAAACCTGATACTGCCCGGCAAGTTGTTTCAGCCGCTGCAGGTCTGCCAGCCAGTCAGTGCGGCGAATAACTTCTATGCCTTGGGCGGTCCAGCCCAGCTCATCACTCACGGCCACACCGATGGTGCGGTCCCCTACATCCAAACCCATAATGCGCATGTCCTAACCTCGCGCTAGTAGATTTTCAGGCAAAAATCCGGGCAGTACGCCCCGCAGTAGCCGCAGAGGACACAAGCTTCCTCGTCAACCGCAGCCTTGCCTGCCACGACCTTCAGCGCCTGCTGCGGGCAGTGGCCGGTACAATTGCCGCAGCCGCGGCACCAGTCCTGGACGTGCAGGCGTCTTTTGCTTTTGCGCAGCGCTTCTTTTTGTGCCGGGGGCGGCTGCCCGCCCGCAAAGAGCGCGCAGTTGTAATCAATTTCCGCTTCCGTTTGCATGCCTACTGCTATGGCATCCAGGCATGGCTGCGCCAGGACGAAGCGCAAAGCTTCCTCGCTTTTGCCGATCAGGTGGCCGCCTCCCAGCGGCTTCATGGCAAAGATGCCAACCCCCTGTGCATGCAAATCGTTTATGGCGGCCAGCATTTCCGCCACCGTCCCGTCCACAATACCGACGCCGTCCAGATTGAGCAGGGGGTGGACAACATCAATTTCCGGCATGGTAAGGGCGGCGCGCACGGCAGCGATATGATGCGTGGAGAAGCCAACGGCGCGCACCAGGCCCTGTGCCTTGGCTTCCAGCAGGTATTCCAGGGCGGGACGGTGGCCCGCCAGCGTCAGGGCCGATTCCTGTTCATGTAAAAGAAAAACGTCAATGCTTGGCAAGTCCAGTTCCGCCAGCGCCCGCCGCAGGCTTTTTTGCATGCCTTCACGCGTATAATCATACGACTTAGAGGCAATAACAGGCCTTTTGCCGCTCTTTTGCATGGCCACGCGGAGATACGGGTAGGTCCCGTACAAGTCCGCCGTATCAAAAAAAGTAACTCCCCGGTCCATGGCGCGGACAAGCAAGTCCGCCCCCTGTTCCAGAGGGAGGTTGCTTTGCAGGGGCCCCAGTGTCAGTGTGCCAAAACAAAGACGGGAAACACGGATTCCCGTCTTTCCCAGGGTACGATACTCCATTTTTTACACCTGTTTATCCAACATTGATAAATACGATCCCACCAGTTCTTCCAAAAGCTCGTCCCGCTCCAGCTTGCGGATCAGCACCCTGGCGTTCCGGTGGCTGGTAATATACGCGGGATCACCAGACAGCAGGTAGCCGACAATCTGGTTGATGGGATTATACCCTTTTTCTTTCAGCGCACCATAGACAATGCGGAAGACGTCTTTTGCCTGGTATGTTTCTTCGTCTGTGGTCCGTTTAAACTTCATTGTCTGGTCAAAATTTTCCACACCCCTCACCCCCACAAGGCAGGATCTTACTATACTATTCGCCCATTTCCCATATTTTCCTGTCACTGTTTCTGCTTTTGCACCAAATCAGCAACACTTTTAAGAGCCTCATCCAGGCGGCCGGGCTCTTTGCCGCCGGCCTGGGCCATATCCGGCCGCCCGCCGCCGCCGCCGCCCGTCAGCTTGGCCACTTCACCGATCAGCTTGCCGGCATGAAAACCTGCCTTTACCAGGTCGGGCGTGGCGGCGCCCACCAAAAGTACCCTGCCTTCGGCCACGGCGCCAAGCACAATAATACCGGAGCCGATTTTCTGTTTCAGACGGTCTGCCATTTCGCGCAGGGTTTCCATATTGCCGGCGTTTACCCTGGCGCTTAAAACCGGGACGCCGCCCGTCTCCTGAACCCGCTCAAGCAGGCCGTCAACTTCCATGCCGGCCAGTTTTAGCTGGAGTTTCTGGTTTTCACGCTGCAACTCCTTCAACTCCTGCTGCAGGCCGGCGATCTTTTCCGGCACCTGCAGCGGCTCGCTTTTCAGCCGGGCGGCCGCTTCTTCCAGGAGCCTGCTGCGTTCGGCAAACCACTCGTAAGCGGCGGCGCCTGTCAGTGCTTCTATCCGCCGCAGGCCGGCGCCGATGCCGGACTCGGCAATAATTTTAAAAAGACCGATCTCTCCCGCACTCCGGACATGCGTTCCGCCGCACAGTTCCATGCTGTAGTCGCCGACACGAATGACACGCACTTTATCGCCGTATTTTTCCTCAAAAAGGGCGGTGGCGCCCATGGCTTTGGCCTCATCCAGCGTGGCCAGGGTAACATTGACGGGAGGATTTTCCCAGATAACGGCATTGACGCGTTCCTCCACGTCCTGCAGCTGCTCGGCTGTAAGCGCATGTAAATGGGTAAAGTCAAAGCGCAGCCTCTCCGGGGCCACCAGGGAGCCGGCCTGCTGCACATGCTCGCCCAACACTTCTTTCAACGCCTTGTGCAACAGATGGGTGGCCGTATGATTCCGGCAGACGGCACGCCTTCTTCCGTCCTCCACAACGGTCTGCACCATGTCGCCCGTCTTCAGTACGCCTTCCGTAATCCGGGCCAGGTGTATGATCTGGCCGTCGGGTGCCACTTTTGCATCGCCAATTTCAGCCCTGGCATTTTCCGAAACAAATACACCCTTGTCCCCTACCTGGCCGCCGCGCTCGCCGTAAAACGGGGTGGCGGCAAGCACCACCTCCGCTTCTTCACCCGCTTTTGCCTGTGCCACGCGCCTGCCGTCCTGCAGGATGGCCAGCACTTCCGCTGTTGTCTGCAGTTCATCATAGCCGGTAAAAACTGTTTCCAGGCCTTTAATATCCTGGTAGGCGGCGTCTCCTGCGCCAAAAGCGCCGGCGCTGCGGGCGCTGCGGGCGCGCAGGCGCTGTTCCTCCAGGGCCGCCTGAAAACCAGCTTCGTCCAGGGTAAGGCCGTTTTCTTCCACAATTTCCCGCGTCAAATCAATGGGAAAGCCGTAGGTATCGTACAGCTTAAAGGCATCCGCCCCGGCAAAAACGCCGTTTCCGCCCGTGGCGGCCATCATTTCCGAGAGGATCTTCATCCCCTGCTCCAGGGTTTCGTGGAAGCGCTCCTCCTCCAGGCGGACGACCTTGGTTATATATTCACGCCCTCTTTGCAGCTCGGGATAAAAGGCTCCGTACTCGTCCACCACCAGGTCCACAGCCCGGTAAAGGAAGGGCTCGTCCCTGCCAAGCAGTCTGCCGTGGCGGACAGCGCGCCGCAAAAGCCTGCGCAGGACATAGCCCCGCCCCTCGTTGCCCGGCAGCACACCGTCGCCGATCAAAAAACAGATACCGCGCAAATGTTCCGTCAAAATCCTAAGCGATACGTCATCCTGCGCGTCTTTGCCGTATTCCCGGCCGGTGGCGTTGCAAAAATGCTGCAAAAGCGGCCGTACCGTGTCAATTTCAAAGAGGTTGTTCACGCCCTGCAAAACCAGTGCCATGCGCTCCAGCCCGGCCCCGGTGTCAATATTGCGCTGGGCCAGCGGCTGGTAGGTGCCGTCCTCGCAGCAGTTAAACTGTGTAAACACCAGGTTCCAGATTTCCAGGTAGCGGTCGCAGTCGCAGCCTACATCGCAGTTTGGCCGGCCGCAGCCCCGCTCGGGCCCCAGGTCGTAGTAGATCTCCGAACAGGGCCCGCACGGCCCGGTGCCGATCTCCCAGAAGTTGTCTTCCTTGCCCAGCCGGTAAATGCGACCGGCAGGCAGGCCGATTTTTTTATGCCAGATCTCAAATGCTTCGTCGTCATCCCGGTAAATGCTGACGTAGAGCCTGTCCTCCGGCAGTTTATAGCCTGTTGTTACCAGTTCCCAGGCCCACTCGATGGCTTCCTCCTTAAAATAATCGCCAAAAGAAAAATTGCCCAGCATTTCAAAAAATGTGGCATGGCGAGAGGTGCGCCCCACACGGTCAATATCCGGTGTGCGCAAGCATTTCTGGCATGTTGCCACCCGGGGATGGGGCGGTTTTTTTTCTCCGGTAAAAAACGGTTTTAACGGTGCCATACCGGCACCAATCAAAAGCAGTGTAGGATCATTTTGCGGAATCAGGGAAAAACTGGGGAGGACTAGGTGGTCTTTTCCCCGGAAAAATTCTAAAAAAGTGGAACGGATATCCTTGGACAGCATACCAAACCCTCCCTGAATTGTATCACAGTCCATTATATAAGAAGGAGAGGAAAGGTGTCAATAAAAGGAACATTACTGCAGTTACCTGCTGTTCCGGTTGGCGGTAAAATCTATGACATGTTTCAGAAAAATGCGGATGATGGCAGTAAAAGGGACGGCAAAAATCAGGCCGGGCAGGCCGTAAAGCTTCCCTCCCAGGATCAGCACAAAAATGACAACCAGGGGATGGAGCCCCAGGCTGCGGCCCAGGACCTGCGGGGTAATAATTTGGCTCTCCAGCTGCTGGACAACGACATAAACGAGCCCTGCTTTCAGGGCAAGCGCCGGAGAAGTAAGCAGAGCCAGAAGCACCGCCGGTATGGCACCGATAATGGGGCCAAAATAAGGAATAACATTGGTCAACCCTGCCAGGATGCCCAGAATCAGCGCATAATCCAGTCCCACAAGGGCAAGGCCCACATACGTCAGCACAGCAACGAGAAAGCTGATCACCAGGATGCCGCGGAAGTAGGCGCCCAAAGTCCTGTCCATTTCACTGCCCATGGAGACAAACCAGGAGCGGTATTTTTTCGGAAAAAGCAGGACAAGAGAACGTTTGAGAGCATCCATGTCCCGCAAAAAATAATACACCATCAGGGGAATAATCAGAATGGCCAGCAGGTTGGAAAATAAACTTAAAACGCTGCCTGTGACCCGTTCCAGGACATTCTGTATGGCAGCCTGCAGGCTGAGAAGATTCTGGTCAAGCGCCATCCTGATGCTCTCCGGCAGATTGATGCGCCGGTAGTCCGTCTGCAGGCTGAACAAAAAATCCTGAAACTGGCCTGTATACTGCGGCAGCATTTCTCCAAGTTTTTGCAGTTCGCTGATGAGGGCGGGAATGGCAGTCACACCAAACAAAAAGACAAAGGAAAAAAAGACGGCATAAATAAGCAAAATCCCCAGAGAACGCGGCACGCGGCGGTCTTCCAGGAATTCTACCAGCGGGTTGAGGATATAGGCAAGAATGATTGACAGCAGGAAAGGAATAAAAAGAGAAAATAACTGCCGGCCGATTTGCAACAGCCAGAGGAGCAGGATCAGAGCCACAGCCAAAACTGCGCCAAGCACGCCATAACGCCCAAGATTCTGCCGGTCATATTTCAGCATCAGGCCACCCCCCTGTCCGTCTGTTTATCTATATGCAGGTACAAGGGGCTCCATACATTGCTATCCCAGGAAGTTTTCCGCAGGCGTGCCGCTCTTTTGTACCAAATCACTGAGCGCAATCAGCGATCCTTCCTCATCAACATAATAAGCCGTGTAAGCGCCGGCTCCCCGCACGGAAAATTCAACCAGGCAATTCCAGCAATAATACTGGTTCGTTCCCACTTTGCCCGTATCATTGCCGTTGCAAAGCGGACAATGCATCAAATCACCCCTCTTCATCGCAGACAATCAGCGCATCTTCCCCCACGATCATTTGCGGCGGATCCTCCAGAACCGGCCTGCCCTGCAGCAAGTCGTCAATCAAGCCCGAAGAAAGGCGCCAGCCGGCAACCCGCCCCGTTTCTTCCTCAAACAAAAAATCTTCCACAATCCCCAGTTCGTCACCGCCTGAGGAAAGCATGCGCTTTCCCAACGCGCGGCAGGTGAGCTGCCCGTCCACCAGGGGCGGATCCCCCGTCGCATACAACCCTGTTCCGGCGACCAACACCGTATCAGTCCCAATTTTCATTATTTCGGCAAAAGGAATAACGCGCCGCTGGGGGAGCCAGCCGCTTCCTTCCACCAAAAGGCCCACAACAGTTTCACAGCGCTCATCCAGCAGCCATTCCCTCACTTTTCCCACTTCCCGGCCGCTGGGCACATGAATTACTGTAAAACCGGCCATTTCCCGGGAAAACTTCACGGTGACACCTCCAGATATGCAGGATAGTATGCCCGCGGGGAGGCTGCCCTATTCAGCTTGTATAGTTTTCCAGCAGGCGCAGCATGTCATACATGTCGGTAAAAGGTATGCCTTTTTCCAGCTGCGGCCGCAAGTCTTCCCTTGCTTCGTAGTCGGTCAGAACATACTGCAGCATTCCGTCCGGAGGGACTGCATCATAGATGGCAAGATGGTTTTCGTATACCCCCAGGTACCCCTGGTAAACTCTCCCGCCCGCTTCCGGTGCGTGAACCGTGCCTTCTGCGGCAAGACTCGCACCTTCAGCCACGGCCGGCCCGGGCTGTATGCCCCTGAGGCACAAAACCGCCATCCCGCCGCCTGCCAAAAGGCCAAGGACCAGGCCGATCAGAAAGATACAGGCGGGGGCAAGGCGTTTTCGCGGGAACATAAAAAACCCCACCTTTCACGGTTTATACTAAATAAATTCCCCGTGAACGGCGGGTTTATACCCGTGCCACTACTCGTTCTCCAGCGCCGCTGCTATCTCCGGGGGCAGATCGAGATTTGTATATACATTCTGCACATCGTCATGGTCCTCCAGAAGGTCGATGAGTTCAACGGCCTTTCTTGCTTCTTCCAGGTCGGTAATCTCAACAGTATTTTCCGGCACCATGGTAATGGAGGCATCTGCAAACTTTACACCGGCCGTCTCCAGTTTTTCCTTTACCTGTTCAAAATCGCCCGGTTCGGTATAGATGGTATAAAGCTCGTCTTCAACTTCAAAATCTGCCGCACCGGCATCCAGGGCCAGAAGCATCAGTTCATCTTCATCCCACTCATTTCTGTTGACCGTCAGATAACCCTTGCGGCTGAACATCCAGGCTACACAGCCCGATTCCCCCAGGCTGCCGCCGCGTCGGGAGAAAATGTGGCGGATTTCGGCGGCTGTCCGGTTGCGGTTGTCGGTGAGAATTTCCAGCATCACCGCCGTCCCGGCAGGCCCGTAACCTTCATAAACAATTTCTTCGTAACTGACGCCGTCCGCTTCACCGCTGCCTTTTTGCACGGCCCGCGCAATGTTATCGTTGGGCATATTGACGGAACGTGCCTTCTGCAGAGCCAGCCGGAGGCGGAAATTGGCGTTGGGGTCCGGCCCTCCCGCACGCACCGCAGCCATAATTTCCCTGGAAATTTTCGTAAAGATTTTCCCTTTCTGCGCATCCATGCGTGCCTTCCTGTGCTTTATGTTAGCCCATTTTGAATGACCTGCCATCGTATCCCTCCCGCTAAAAAATTGCCTCAGACAGCCAGGCTGCGCCTTGAAAATTACCGCCCTTATTGTATCACTATTTGCGGCAGGCGACAATATTGCCTTGCAGCTGCTTTGGAAAAGCACCGCGCAGCTTTCACAGGAAAAGCGGCAAAGGCGCATCCGTCCCAAGCATTGCCGCGGCATCTTCGCTGCCTTGGCGTCTTAACGGTAAAGCTTCTGGTATTTCGTATAAGCCTTTCTTACTTTGACCAGAAACTGGCGCGTCTCGGCAAAAGGAATCTTGTGCCGGTCGGCATAGCGGCCGGACCAGGTTTGGTCGGCCAGCCAGGCGGAAACCTGGCCGGGTCCGGCATTGTAGGCGGCAATAACCACATCAACCCGCCCGGCAAATTGCTCCAATAGGTAAGCAAGATACCAGGTCCCCAGCCGGATATTCATTTCCGGATCCAGGATTTCTTCCCGCTTAAGTTCTGCCAAGCCCTGCCGGCGCGCTATCCATTGCGCCGTCTCGGGCATCACCTGCATCAGGCCAAGCGCTCCCTTCCAGGAAACGGCATCCGCCCGGAAATTGCTTTCCGCCTGCATGACGGCAACCACAAGCAGGGGATCCACGCCATACTGGAAGGCGTACAGTTCAATCAGCTGCCGGTGATGATACGGGTAAAGGCGTCGCAAGTAATGCGGCGTCCGCATCACGGCAAACAGCAGTAAAACTGCCAGCGCACAAAAAAGCAAAAGCTGTGGCAGTCGCAGCCGCCTGACAAAATTAGCCATTGTCGCACTCCTGTTGCAAAATTTGCCATACCGCTGCCACCTGCTTTTCCGTCTCGGCCAGGGAACCGCTGTTGTCGATGACGTAATCGGCCCGGGCAACCTTCTCACTCAGCGGCATCTGCGACGCGATTCGCCGCAGCGCCTCCCCTTCATCCAGCCCGTCGCGCTCCATAAGCCGCGCCAGCTGCGTTTCCCGGTCCGCGGTTACCACAATAACCCTGTCCGTCTGCCGCTGGAAGCCGGTTTCAAAAAGCAGCGGAACTTCCACCAAAACAATACGCTCACCAGCCGCTTCCGCGGCACGCAGCCCCTTTTTTACCAATTCTCCGATCAGAGGATGGAGGATGGCTTCCAGTTCTTTACGCAGGCCGGCATCATGGAAAACAATCCTGCCAAGCGCCTTCCTGTCCAGGCGGCCGTCGGCAGTCAGGACCTCCCTGCCAAAACGGCCTGCCACCGCCGCCAGGCCCGGCTGCCCCGGCTCCACAACCTCCCGGGCCAGCCTGTCTGTATCTATCCGCCTGGCACCCAGGCGGGCGAACATTTTTCCCACCGTAGATTTTCCCGTGGCAATACCGCCTGTCAAACCTACAACCAGCATCATTTTCATCCCTTTGTCAAAAGATTGCCTCAAACAGAGCTTATTCCCCCGGCACAGGCCGGCGCTTCCGCTTTAACGGCCGTCGCCGGACAGGTTTCGCCGCGCAGCCTGCACGGCGGCCGCGATATCCTCGGCTCCCACCAGGGCGGAAATCATGGCGGCGCAGGCGGCGCCGCGCCGCATCACTTCCCTGATATTATCCGGTGTTATGCCGCCAATGGCCACGAGCGGCAGCGTAAAGGTGCGGGCTATCTCCTGCAACAAGTCCAGCCCTACCGCCTCCCCCGCATCTTCCTTGGTCGCCGTCCGGTAGATGGGGCCGACCCCCAGGTAATCGGCGCCCCGGGCCACGGCATCGTGCGCTTCTTCCATGCTGCTCGCAGAAACGCCCACAATAACATCCGGCCCCACCAGCTTTCTCACTGCATCGGCCGGCAGGTCGTCCTGGCCGACATGCACGGCGCCGGCTCCGGTTAGGAGGGCCAGGTCCACGTCATCGTTCACCACAAACAGGGCACCCGCTTCCCGGCACATTTGGCTGAGAGCCAAGCATTCGGCATATTTTTCTTTTTTTGTTTTCGTTTTTTCCCTGTATTGAATAATCCTGACGCCGGCGGCAAGCAACTCCCTGACGACTGTCAGGTTGTCCCTGCCCCGGGACAAAGCTTCACAGGTAATACCGTAAAGATCGGTCTGCGGCAATGAGCGCACCGGTTTTCACCACCTTCTTTTGCGGACAAATGAAATAAAAACTCACTGCCTTCCCCGGCGGACGGCCGGTCCGGCCTTTGCCGCCAGAAAAACGGAGACGGCCGCTTTCAGCAGGTCGCCCGGCAAGTAAGGCAGCATGGCCAGGAGGGCTTTGCCGGGCGACAGTTTCAGAAGCCAGGCCAGCTGTATGATGCCCGGCACGTAGACGGCGCAGATGCCGCCCGCGAAAGCGGCTCCCAAAAGGCGCAGCACTGACGGCTGCTTGTGGTTTTCCGTCAGCCTGCCTGTCAGGTAGGCGCCCAGGACAAAACCCCAGATAAAACCGCCTGTTGGTCCCGCAAGGACCTGAAGACCGCTTTTGCCGCCGGCAAAAACAGGCAGCCCGCTGACGCCAAGCAGGAGGTAAACCAGCTGGCTCGTGGCGCCGCCGCGGGCACCCAGAAGCAGGCCGGACAGCATGACGGCCAGGGACTGCCCGGTCACGGGCGGCAGCCCGCCCGGCAGAGGAATGGCCACATAAGCCAAAAGCGCCGTCAGGGCGGCAAAAAGCGCACCGGCCACATATTCGCGCAGAGCAGTTTTACGCATGCTGCGGCCTCCTGCAGAAAAAACTGGCAGGATTGTAATATTCGCTGCCGGCAAGCCGCTTCCTCCTTGCAGGCAGCAAGTTCCTCCGGCAGCAGTTAATGCCTTTAATCTTAGTAAAAATTAATTTATATAAAGAAAAAAATATGAATAATTAAGCCGCCCTTCTTTTTTGCCCGCTACAATGGCAGTAACGGCTCCCCTTGCATACTTTACAAGCAACAGGAGGAAGCGCCATGTTACGGGCAAAAAAAATTGACAGAAAAAAATGGCTGGTACTCTCCGCGGCCTGTGTGCTGCTTGTTGCCGGCATTATTATTGTTTTTGCCACGCCGCTGCCGGCAAAACTCATTGCAGCCTGGTCAGGCAGGCCGGAGGCGGAACCGCCTGCCGCACCGCCGGCACAGCCTGATGCGCCCGGGCCGGCGGAAGAGCCGCAGCCTGGGCCCGGCGAGACACCCGAGCCGGGGGATGATCCAGGGCCAGGCGGGGAAGAAACACCGATCCCCGGGGACGAAACAGAACCGGAGCCCGAACCTGACAGGCAGGTTCCCGTTATTTACGCCGGGCAGGAACTAATCATCCCGCAGGCAAGCGGCATTGCCCGGGGCAAGTCACAGGTCATCAGGGAAGGCCTGGCGGAAGTGGCGGATAAGCAAATCGCCCTCACCTTTGATGCCGGCTGGCTATATGAACAGACGGAAGATTTACTTGCCGTTTTGGCTGAATATGACGTAAAATGCACCTTTTTTGCACGTGCCCGCTGGGTGGAAGCCCATCCCCGCCTGGCGGAGGAAATTGTCCGCCACGGCCACGTGATTGAAAATCACTCCCTGACGCACGGGCATCTAATTAATATGAGCGCAGAGGAAATTGTCGCTGAAATGCGGGAATCCACCCGCCTCATCACCCGGGTCACAGGCAGAACGCCCTGTCTCTTCCGCCCCCCTTACGGCGAGTATAATGAAACACTGCTTGACATTGCAGGCAGGGAAGGCTATCCCTACACTGTTTTATGGACCGTTGACAGCCACGACTGGGCGGAAGAAATAGGCGGCCGGGAAGTTACAACGCAATACCTGATTGACAGGGTGCTGGACAATGCTTCCCACAAAGGCATTATCCTGATGCATCTCGGCGGCTACCACACGGTAGAGGCGCTGCCCGCCATTATCACCGGCCTGCGGGAGCAAGGCTACACCCTGGTGCCGGTCAATGAAATGCTGCCGCCCGCAACAGGCGGCATCACCGTCACAGTAAAGGCCGGCGATACTCTTTACTCCCTGGCAAAACGCTTCGGCGTCAGCGTTGAGCAAATTATCAGCGCCAACAATCTTTCCTGACCTGACAACCGGATTATGCCACCTGCGTGGCAAGCTGCCCGGCCGAGGCACTCTACAGCGGCCAAAAGCAGGAGCCGCAGGGCCACAAGCGCGCAAAAGCCGCCCATCAGAACGGCTGCCTGCGGGAAATTTGCCAAAAAGCTTGTTGCCGGCGCGTGATTTCAGCTATAATATGAAAGCATGGTTGTTATGCAAACTGCCACGCGAAATGAGGTGCGCATGTGGAAATATCGGAAGCTCAGTTGCTCAAGCTGCTGTGGGCCATTCCCCGTTTGAAATTTGAACTCCTGGACGGCTTCTGGAAACAGGAATCCGCCCGCTTGCTCAATAAATCACAGGAGCGAACACTGATCGCAGTGAACATGCATCACGACAAATGCATGACCGAGTTAAGCAAATTTACCGGCGTCGAAAAGGGCTCATTTACACATATCGTGGATACGCTGGAAACAATGGACTACCTGATACGCAAACCGGACGCTGCGGACAAGCGGAAAACCATTCTGGAATTAACGGCCAAAGGGAAAGCCTACGTCAGGGAGCTTGATGCCGCCATCAGGCAATACTTTGACGCCAAGTTTAGCGTGCTTTCCGCCGCCGAGCGGGAGCAGTTTTTCCATGCATGCAATACCATTATCAGCCTGATGGGAAAAATTTTGTCCTAGAAAGAACAGGCCAGGCTGTCGCGCAAATTGCGGCAGGAGCAAGGTAGGTACAATAATGTGCCTGCCTTTTAAGTTAAAAGCTGTATTTCCCGCAGCAGTTCCAGGGGAACCTGCCCCGGGGCCGATTGCCTGCGGCAGGAGGCAAAAGTTATATCCGACCCGAATGCGGCGCCGGCCAGGCGGCTGATCAGTCCCAGGCCGGACATGGCCATGGTAATGACGGGCACCTGCGCGTATTTTTCCTTAAAAAGAAGCGTAGTCTCTAACAGGTGCAGCACATCCCGGGAAGTCCCGGGCATGACGGCCAGCTTGACAAGATCCGCCCCAAGGTCCTGCTCACGGCGCAGAATACCGACCATTTCCTCCACCGGCGGCGTTTTGACAAAGTCATGACAGGAAACAATAACGTGCACGCCATGCTTTCGGGCCAGGTCCACAACGTCGCGAACGTTGTCCTTGCCGGAAAGCAGTTCAATATCCACCAGGTCGGTATCACCGCTTTCGACGGCAGCCAGCAGCAGCTCTACCCTGGCTGCCGTTGCCATTTCCTGGAGGCCGCCTTCCTGCTGATCGCGGCAGGTAAAAATAAGCGGCAGGTTCCCCACAGCGGCACGCAGCCGGCGGAGTACCGCCAGTACCTGCCGACAGTCATGAACAGCTTGGAAAAAGTCGGCCCGCCATTCGACCAGATCAGGTTGCAGGGCCGCCACCTCACGGGCCTCCGCCAGCAGGCCTGGCAGTGTCCCTCCGGTGAGAGGAACGCAGATTTTAGCCCTGCCTCCGCCAATTGTACAATCCCTTACCTGCACCACTTTCATTTTCAGCCCTCATTGCCCGCCAAGATGCTGTGCAACAGGCTCATGCGCACATACATGCCGTAATGCGACTGGGCGAAAAACACCGCCCGCTTGTCCCCGTCCACATCCGGCGCAATTTCATGCCTGCGGGGCAGGGGGTGCATCAGGATGGTACGGGGAGAAAAATAATCCAGCGCTTTCTTGTCGATGACAAATTCTTCAATTTGCAGGTCGGTGTTGGCAAACCGTTCCGTTTGCGTGCGCGTATGGTAGAGCACATCAACTTCCGGCGGAATCTCACGGAGAGAGCGGCAGGGTATGTAGCGGACGCCCCTGGCCGCCAGGTAGGTGGCATAATCATCCGGCAGGCTTAAAACGTCACGGCTTAGGCCATAAATGGTTATGTCTTCGTATAAAGCGAGCAGCTTTACCAGGGAGTGGACTGTCCGGCCGAAAAGCAGATCGCCCATAACAGCAATCGCCAGCCCGTCGATTTTTTTCCTGTACTGGTAAATGGTATAAACATCCAGTATAGCCTGCGTGGGATGTTCCCCGCTGCCGCTGCCCGCATTGATAACGGGCACCTGTGACACCCGGGCCGCATCTTCCGCCGACCTGATGTCGGGATGCCGCAGGACAATGGCGTCGCAATAGCCGCCGATGACGCGGATTGTGTCCGGCAGGCTCTCGCCTTTAATGGCCGAAGACATTTCCTTGGCATTTTCCGTACTGATCACGTTCCCGCCCAGGCGCAGGACCGCTGCCTCAAAAGAAAGCCTTGTCCTGGTACTGGGCTCGTAAAAAACAGTGGCGACAATTTTCCCGGCCAGGGCCGCCTGAAAAGCCTTTGGCTGCGCTCGGATGGCGTCCGTCAGCCGGAAAATGCTTTCCAGGTCGTCCCTGCTGAACTGGTCACAGCTTATAACATGATACATAATACTCCTCCATACTAGGCGGATTGCAGCCGATCTTTTGCCGCCGGCTGCTTTTTTCTGCTTTCATTGTATGGTCCTTTCCCCTCCCGGTCAATATGCACCTGGACAAGCCGGCGCCATATTCTCCTTTTTGTTCTGCGCCTGTGCAGGTTGTTTTTCCACTGCCCCTAAGGTATAATTATCCAGGAGAGGAAAAACCATTCATTGGGGGGATTTGATGGACACAAGGCAGGAAATCATGATCGGGGGAGTGCCGAAAGCGCAGCACGTGGCGCAATGGCGGAAGCTTTTGGGCGATTTTATCGTGCCCCCTGCAGTGAAAGTAGACAGATTCAGCCGCAAATGGCTGGATGTGCCTTACACCGACAAAGCGGGCGGGCAGACGCTGGACATTTACCTGCCGGAAACAGGAAGCGGCCCGTTTCCCGTCATTGTTTACATCCATGGCGGCGGCTGGTTTATGGGACATAAACGGTCAATCACCATGGAACCGTTGTTTTATGTACTGGAGCGGGGGTATGCCCTTGTCGCCGTGGACTATACATTAAGCGACAAGGCGGAATTCCCCTTGCAGGTTTATGAAGTCAAAACGGCCATCCGCTGGCTGCGACGGCAGGCAAAGCAGTATAACCTGCTGCCGGAGCGCATCGCCCTCTGGGGAGATTCGGCCGGCGGTCACCTGGCCGCCCTGGCAGCCACCTCAGCAGCCGCAGGGCAGCTTAATGATGAAGCCCTAGGCTCCCCCGGCTATTCTGCAGCCGTTCAGGCCGTGGTGGACTGGTACGGCCCCTGCGATTTCCTGACCATGAGCAGGCAGGTTAAGGATTTGGGAGTTGCACCGCTGCCCCCCGGCCTCTGCAGCCTGGAAGAGCTCTTCCTCGGCGCCAGAGTGACAGATGCGCCGGATGCGGCCCGTGCGGCTAATCCGGAAACATATATTACCAAAGAAGCGCCGCCCTTTTTCATCCAGCATGGCAAAAAAGACCTTGTGGTTCCCTGCGAGCAGTCGGTTGCTTTGGCAGCCAAGCTGGCAAATGCCATCGGCAGGGACAAGGTGTTCCTTGAAATCCTGGAGGGAGCGGCACATGCGGACCCGGTCTTTTTCACCCGCGAGAACCTGGAGAAAAATCTTGCTTTCCTGGATCGCTTCCTGCGCGGCTGAAACGGTGTTTTCCGAAAAAAGCCAGTCCCTTTTGCCGGGACCGGCTTTTTATGTGCTGTTACTTTCCGCCAGTTTCCTGCGCAGCAGCAGAATGCCGGCCAAAAGCAGCAGTACGCCAAGCAAATCGAACCAGTACGGTTGGGAAGAGCCGGGTTCAGTATAGCCAGGTATCTTAAGCTGAAGCAGCGACAGCAAAAAAGGCAGGCCGTTGTGGACAGCATGCCCGAGCATGCAAGGCAAAAGCGACCCGGTGCGCAGAAACCACCAGCCGAAAAGCAGGCCGGCACAGAAAGCGGCCGCAAACTGCCACGGATTGAAATGCGCCACGGCAAAAAGCAAAGCCGATCCCAATATGGCCCTTGCCGCTCCGTAACGGGACAAGAAGCCGCGCAGCATGAGCCCCCGGAAAAACAATTCTTCCAGTACGGGAGCCAGGACTACCAGCATGAACAGGAGCTCGGGCCCTCCCTCGGCAAAAAACTTGGCAAACCACTCAGGGACAGGCAGAACCCGTTGCAGCAGGTTGTCAAGCTCCGAGACGATGATGTTGAGGCCAAGCAATGCGAATAACATGGGCGGCAGCAGGACAGCGCGAAAGGGGCGGACGGGAAAGGCCTGCCGGAACGATTCACCGTTTTGCCTGCAGCCGTGGGCAAGAATGATGACAATGGCTATGAACGGAATCAGGTTTCTGACAAAAGGCGGAAACGGCCCGGGCAGAAAAAATTCCAGGGTTAAAGAAATAATCATCAGGCCTATTTGCAGCACGAGAAACAGGAAGAGCAGGAATACTCCCTGCTTAAAAGCGGGATAGCGCGCGCTTGAATTCACGGTCTTCTCCTTTGCCAAAAATTACAGCCAGTATTTAATTATTCCATATGCCTTTCCCTATCTCCTGCCGGGCGGCCTTCTCCCGGTTTTTGCATTTTTTGACGCTATTTTTTAATACAGTTTAAGATTTGTTGCGAAGATATAATTATTCTTTCATAATTAGAAAATGGTTCCGTTGTATAATGCAACCGTAAAGATCCTGCACAGCGGCAGACGGAGGGAGTCACGATGAGAATTCGTTGGCGGACGATGCTTTTGTTTATGCTGCTTTGCCTGGTTATCCTGACGGGCACATGCCTGCAGGGCAGTGCCAGGGTAACGGCAGCAGCCCAGGCAGACGGCGGTGTGCTCTCGGCTGATGAATTATTGCGGCTGGGAGCAGAGGCGCATGCTGAAACAGTCCGGATCTTCACTGCCGCTTTTGAAGCAGATTTGTACGGCAGCAGCAAACCCTCATGGCAGGAAGTGCGCTCGCAGCTTGCACCCTACTGGGATGCAGCTCTGCTCGACGGAGACTTAAGCAGCTTTTATTATGAGCAGCTTTCTGCATGGGGGTATGAAATGGGCTTTGTCTTTCCTCTCTGGCAGCCGGAAAATGCTGAAGAAATTAAAATTGTTTCCGCCTCCGCCAAAGAAATTGTCGCCGACATTAAAGTGCCCACCTCCTATACAACAAGCGAGTATATCCGGCTGAAAATGGTGGCGCGGGACGGCGGCTGGGTAATCGCCTCCCCCCTGTCATATGCCTTATAAAGAAAACGGTTGACGCCAAAGCGGCGGCGACCGTTTTTTGTTTGCTCAGGCACGACCGTGGCGGAAAAAGTATGACTGACAGGACGTCTTCACCGCAGGCGGGCCGGGGCGGCTGCACAAATTGCCGCAACAGTCTCCTCAATATGCTGGCGGGAACAGTCCAGCACCAGATCGGCATACGCTTTATAAAGCGGGCTGCGCTCCAGGTAAAGACTGTACAAATCCTGGCCCGCGGCCATCACTATGCCCCGGGAAGACATGTTTTTTATTCTGACCTCCAGTTCGTCAAAAGGCAGCATGAGATAAACGATAAACCCGTTTTGCCGCAAATGCTCCATGCTTTTTGGCGAATAGATTACGCTGCCCCCGGTAGCTATGACGGTATTGTCCACCGCAAGCCCCAGGATTGTTTCCTCTTCCCTGGCCAAAAAGGCAGCAATTCCCTCCTGCCGGATTATCTCTTGCAGGAGCTTTTTTGCTTGCCGCTGCAGCAGCAAATCCGTATCAATAAAATTCATTCCCAATGCTTTGGCAGCCAGTACACCTGCCGTGCTTTTGCCCGCACCGGGCATGCCGATCAAGACCAGGTTGCTTTTGCGCATTGTGTCCTCCGCCCGTATTTTTCTCTTTATAATTCAGAAAAAACGGCTTTTTCCCTGCCCCCGGACAGGGAAAATTTTTGCCTGTTTTGACTTTGGGCGGCTGAAAGTCTTTTGCCGGGACGGCAAAAAAAAAACGTGTTATCATTGACCTGTCTTTTTTGTTTGCTCATAAATTTTGGCATACGTCAGTATCTTTTGCACATAATGCTCTGTTTCCGCAAAAGGCGGGATGCCCTGGTATTTTTCCACATTATGCGGGCCTGCGTTATAGGCGGCCAGTGCATGGTCCCAGCAGCCAAACAGGTCATACATTTCCCGCAGGTAACGTGCACCCGCTTCCAGCTGCATTTCCGGGTCAGACAGCAACTCACCGGGGTTGTAACCCATGGCTGCGGCTGTCGACGGCAGGACCTGCGTCAGGCCAATTGCCCCCGTGCGGCTGACAGCCTGCGGGTTCCAGGCCGATTCCGCCCCGATCAGCCCCAGGAAAATGCCTTCAGGAATGGCAAACTTCTTTGCCATTGCAATAGCTTTGTCGCGGAGCTCCACCAAACAACACTCCCTTGGAGTTTTCTGCCACAGTATATGCCGCCTGCCCCGCCGCCGTCCCCTTTTGCCATGAATCCCTTCCTAAATTAAGAGATGCAGCCTGGATGCATAAAAATAGGCGCCCCCGCTTTGGGAGGACGCCTTTTTTACTATAGGACCGCCGTGGCTTCTATTTCCACCACAATGTCCGGGTCATAAAGGGCGACCACACCAATCAGCGTTGAGACAGGGCGGCAGCCGCTTTTTTCCAGGCGTTCCTTTAGCAACGGCTCCGCGTTGCGGAAAGCCGGGATGTCCGTTGTATAATAATTCATTCTGACTACATCAGCCAGTTTAACCCCCGCATGCTGCAAAACAGTCTCCAGGTTGTCCAGCGCCTGCATGATCTGGGGCACCATTTCTCCGGGATGCAGCGGCTTCCCCTCGCCGTCCACCGACACCTGCCCCGCACAAAACACAATCCGCTTGACGCCCGTCAGGTCGTTGGCCTGAACAAAACCCAGTTCTTTCTGCCACTCCCACGGGTTGACTATTCTGCGCTCCATGCTTTCACCTCTTTTCATCCTGCTTTAAAGGCAGCATTACCCGCTTTTTGCCGCACCTTTTTATGCAGTTCCGGCCCGGTCCTGCGCCGGGATGCGACTTTCACAGGGAAGCCCCGTCTGGCATTTGCCGCAGCCGTAGCGCGGCTTGTAGAAAAGACTTGTCCCCCGCATGAACGCGGAACAGGCGAGATTGGATTTGCCGCCAAAAGACAGCGCGCCCGCCGGGCAATTTTTCAGGCAGACACCGCATTTTATGCAGTATTCATGGAGTGCGGAGTACTTTCTTCCCGTCGGTTCCAGCTCCAGGTCCGTCACTATGCTGAAGAAGCGGCCTGCCGTTCCCAGTTCCGTGATCAGGCAGGTGTGCAGGCCAAAGGTGCCGAGCCCGCAGACATAAGCAACGTGACGTTCCGACCAGTTGCTGCTGTAAGGGGGAATGGGGGCATCCGGCGCAGCAATATTAAACTGAAAACGCTCGTCCAGCGACGGAGAAACCGCCCGGTATCCGGCCTCCCTTATTTTATCCCGCAGGTAAGCGCTGAGGGCGTTAATAAACTGCTGGCCTTCAATTCTGGCATAGAGCCACTCCAGAGAAGGCAGTTCCCTGTCGGCAGTATTTGATCTTTTTACTCTTTCCGTCACCGGGAGAAAGAAACTAAGCACACTTTTTGCTCCCGGCAGCCATTTTTCCGGCGGCAGAAAATGCGGGCCGATCGCCTGCGGCAAAAGCAGTTCCTGAAACAGCGGGTCGTTGGCGTCCGCCACTGCCAGGATAGGCTTTTCAAAAATTTTCATGCCAAGATATGCCTTGTCTGAATTTGTTTCGGCCTGGATATAGTTTTTTTCCGACTGGTTGGTAAAAGCCTCCGCCAGCTTCAACAGTGTTTCCCTGTCCGGTCTTTGCTTGCTTCCCATAAGCCGCTCCCTTCTCTCCTCTTGAAAGTTCTGTTACATGCCTCAATTCTCCGGGCGGCGCCGATTTCCTTTCATTTAGGCAGAAGGGCATTCCTGCCGGCTGCCTCCCGGCGGCAGTGTCCCGGCATAAAACCTTTCTCCGCCAGAGGAAAAAGCGACCGTGACAAATCAGGCATCATCGGCCAGCCCCCGGATGTATTCGGCCATGATTTTTTCCGGGTCGGTGCTGTTGTAGGCAACAATGTTTTTGAGGTGGATAAAAGAGTCCAGTTCCACCGTATCAAAGTAAACCGCAATACTGTTCGTGTCCTTTCTGAGCACTTTCCCCTGCAGCATGATGACCAGGTTGGACTGCTTGCCGGTCAAGCTGAGCAAAATATCAACCGGAGTCCCCACTTCCAGGAGATGCTCCGTCAGCACACACATGCCTTTCAGGCTGAGATCTTTTACTTCACCCTTAAATTTGAGTTCCCCCGCGGTAATTTCAACTTCAGTTCGAAAAGGAACCCGTGTGAATCTCCTTTTTTCCAACAATATCCCTCCGGTTCCATACCCGGCACAAACTGCACGGGCAGCGCTTTTTGCAGGCAGACTCCGTATATATACATTATATCATTTGCGGCAGGTTGGCAATCCGTGCCACACGCAAGATGCCTCCTGCGCATATCATGCGGCTTTTCACTGATAAAACTGCAGGAAGCGAGGCATATTACAAGTAAAACATTTGCAGGGAGCTTGCCATGGCCACAATTACCTTTTTTGAAATCCAGAAAGGAGACCGCCCTTTTTACAACAAGCACCTTGCGGGGCACAAACTGCTGTACAGCGGGGAAATCCTGACGGCTGACCTGGCTGCCGACTTCAGGGAAACGGAAATCCTTTCCGTCTTTGTCCACTCGCGCGTGACAAAAGAAGTTTTGAACGAACTGCCCAAGCTCCGCCTCATTGCCACCCGCTCGGCAGGCTTTAACCATATCGACCTCGCAGCTGCCGCCAAGAGAAACATCCCTGTCTGCTACGTCCCTGCCTACGGAGAATACACGGTGGCGGAACACACCTTTGCCCTGATCCTCTCCCTGTCCCGCAACATCCATAAAGCTTACTTCCGCACCGCACGGGAAAATTTCTCCCTAGCGGGGCTTAAGGGTTTTGACCTGAAAAACAAGACCATCGGCGTTGTGGGTGCAGGCCGCATCGGCCTCCATGTGATTAAAATCGCCCGCGGCTTTGACATGCAGGTCCTGGCAGTGGATCCCAAACCCGATCCCTTCCTGGCGGAAGTGCTGCAGTTTCGTTATGCCCCCCTGGAAGAAGTGCTGGCGAAAGCCGACATCATCACCCTCCACGCTCCCCTGAATCAAAATACCTACCATCTGCTCAACAAAGACAATATACCTTTAATAAAAAAGGGAGCCTTGCTAATCAATACGGCACGCGGTGAACTGGTGGAAACGGAAGCGCTTCTGAAAGCCCTGGATGCAGGCATTATTGCCGGTGCCGGCCTTGATGTCCTGGAAGGTGAAGAATTGTTTGTGGAGGAAGAAAAACTGTTTGACCCGGAGGTACCCCACGAAACCCTGTCCGCATTCCTGAAAAGCCAGCGTCTTTTTAACCGGGAAGACGTGGTCATAACACCGCATATCGGCTTTAATTCACAGGAAGCCGTGCTGCGAATCCGCTATACCACCGCAGACAATATCAACGCTTTTCTGGCCGGCCGGCCGCAAAACCTGATCGACACACGGGCCGTCCCGCACTGATGCTCCCGCCGGCAAGGCAAAGCCGCCTAAGCCGGCGCGCCTGCCATCGCAGCCCGCTGCGGCCGCCCATTGCAGCTGCCGCACCGGATAATTTAAGCAGCTGCCGCGGCAGCAGGCTTTCAGCAGCGGCCGATATTCCTGCCGAGGAAGTAGGCGGCGGTAGTGGAGTACCAGATATTTGCCGGCGTCACACAGTCGCCGAGCAGGTGAAATTCCCCGGCGCAGTCACGCAGGGCTTCCGCCTCCGCCCGCAGCGGCACCTGCCCCACGGCATAAACCACGGTATCGCAGGCAAAAAGCTTGCTGCCGGCCGCAGCCTCCGGGTAATAGGCGGGAAGGCCAAAACGCCTGTCGCTGTTTTGCGGCAGGCAGCCTGTAAACTGCCCGACCACTCCCCGGTCGTTAATCTCAACCGCCTTGGTAGCCGTGCTGATGCGGATGCCGAATTTCCGGAATTCCTGGCTGAGGGCAAGGCCGTGCAGGTTGTTGCCGCCGTCGTTTAACTCGGGCTGCAGCTCCAGGATGGTACACTCCCGGCCCAGCATGGACAGGTAAACGGCAAGCTCCATGCCCACCAGCCCGCCGCCCAGAATGACAACCCTCTTGCCGGCCAGCTCAGGCCGGCGGAACAAAGCCTGGGCGGGGAAAACATTTTCCCTGTCAATGCCGGGAATCCCCGGTACAACGGGACGGGACCCCAGAGCGGCAACAATTACATCGGGAGCAAAGTTTGAAGCCGCAGCCGGCGTGACTTCCGTCTCCAGGAAAAGTTGTATGTTCCTGTTGCGCTCTATCAGCCTCGCTTGCAAGGCCAGGTACTGGCCAAGTTTTTCTTTGAAAGGCACCTTTTCCTCGCACAGCAGGACGCCGCCGAGCCTGTCCTGCTTTTCGCACAAAATAACACTGTGGCCTCTTTCCGCACAGGTGAGGGCCGCCTGCATGCCGGCAACGCCGCCCCCGACAATCAAGACTTTCTTGCGGACCGCCGCGGGCCCGCCGCTGTTTTTGCACTCCGCTTCATTGCCGATTTCAGGGTTGAGGGCGCAGACTATTTTCTCCCGCTGCATCCTGTGGGAAAAACACCACAGGCAGCGCATACACTTCCTGACTTCGTCATCCCTCCCCGCCTGCAGCTTGGCGGGCAGGTCCGGGTCGCAAATCAGGCCGCGCGCCAGTTCAACCACATCGGCCTTGCCGGAAGCAATAATTTCCTCCAGCAGTTCCGGCTCGGAAAGGGCGCCGACGGTGGCAACGGGCGTCTGCCTGACATGTTTTTTTATTTCCGCCGCAAACTTGACATTCACACCGTCCGGGAGAAACATGCTGGGATGGGTGACGGTAAATACATCATCAACTTCGTGGCTGCCGGCGGAAACATGAATAAGGTCCGCATGGCCGTCCAGGAAAACGGCCTGCTCAATGCCTGTTTCTATCCCGTAGCCGCCTTCATAAACTTCGGAGCCGGTAATCCTGATTTCTACCGGAAAGTCCCGGCCGCAGACCTGATGGATGCGGTCGCAGATGGCAACGGCCAGGCGCGCCCTGTTTTCCGGGGTGCCGCCCCACTTGTCCCTGCGGTTGTTTGTTTTGGCGAAAAACTGGGTAAGCAGCCAGCCGTGGCCGCCGTGAACGGTCACCATGCCGTAGCCGCAGCTTTTGGCAAACGCCGCCGCCCGGGCAAAAGCCTCTATGTACTGGAGGATCACCTCTTCCGGCACCTCCCGTATCTCTTGCCCGAAGGGAGTCAGGCCGGCGACAGGCCCGTAGGGCTGGTAGCCGTTTTCGTGGGCATAGTAGGAACAGTTTCCGCCATGGACGATCTCCATGGACGGCACCGCGCCGTGTCGCCTGATGGCATAAGCAACCTCAATCAGGTTCGGCCTGGTGTTTTTATCCCACAGCCTGATCTGGCCCGGGCGGGCCATGCCGTCCGGGGAAGGACAAGCGTCGCCGATGCAGACGGCGGCCGCTCCGCCCATAGCCTTCCTTTCATAATAGCTGACAAAGCTCTCGAAGGGAACCTGGCAGGCGCCTGTGGGAGAATTGAAAATTCTGTTGCGGAAATACTGCCCGCCCAGTACAATAGGTGAAAAAAGATGCTTATATTTGGCCATACTCATCTCCCCTGAAAATATAAGTTTATAGGTTTATGCCCCGTGATGCCGACTGCCGGAATGCCAGGGCAGAATCCTGCCGCCGTGCCGGCAGGCGGGAAAAACAAGGCATAAGGCGACCGGAGGGACAAGAATGATTAAACTGGACTATCGCAAAGAGCATAAGGTACTCTACAGCGCTTCCGCCACCCGGGCCGCTTTCGTCACTGTTCCTGCCCTGAACTACCTGATGGTTTTGGGCAAAGGCGACCCGAACACGAGCGAGCGCTATCAGGAAGCAGTTGCAGCCCTTTTCAGCCTCTCTTACACTTTAAAATTCATGATTAAGAAAGGTCCCCTGCAGATTGATTACCAGGTAATGCCGCTGGAAGGATTGTGGTGGACTGAAGGAAGCCGGGAATTTTCCCCGGACAAAAAAGAAAACTTGCATTGGCTTGCCATGATCATGCAGCCCACCTTGGTTACGGAAGAGCTCCTGCTTGCGGCCAAGGAGCAGGTGGCAAGGAAAAAAGCTTTCGGCATCCTGGCGGAGATAGGCCTTGGCCAATACAATGAAGGCCTCTGCGCCCAGATTTTGCATCGGGGGCCTTACAGCGAAGAACAGGAAACCGTCTCGCGCTTGCATGCATTTATTAAGGAGCAAGGATACGAGCCTGCCGGCAAGCATCATGAGATTTACCTCAATGATCCCGCAAGGACTGAACCGAAAAAACTGAAAACAATCCTGCGCCAGCCGGTAAAAAAAGCATAGCGGAGCATGCCGGCCGGCATACCCCTTGTAACTTTCGTCGCCTTCTCCGCTTATCCCTGCCCGGGCGGCGGCAAAACAAAGGCAGGGGAAAAAACAACCCGGTGCAGCAGGTAAGCTCACCGGGTATTTTTTTCCTTATCTGCGCAACGCCTCCACCGGCGGCACCGAGGAAGCGGAAATCGCCGGGTAAATGCCAAAGAGCAGGCCGGTGGCCAGGGCGACCCCGGCGGCAATCTGAATCGCCTGGATGCTGATGGCGGTTTCGAAACCATACTGGGCAAAGAGACTGGTGCCCCAGATACCGGCCGCCACGCCGGCAATGGCGCCGATTGCGCTTAAATAAAACGCTTCCAGCATGAACTGGGTAATCAAATCTGTCTGTTTGGCGCCCAGCGCCCTCCTGACGCCGATTTCTTTTGTTCTCTCCGTCACTGCCACCAGCATAATATTCATGATTCCGAGCCCGCCTACCAAGAGGCTGACAGCGGCAATCCCGCCTAAAAGCAGTGTCATGACCCTGTTGGCCTTGTCGGCTTCCTGGACAAGCTGGTTCAGGTTAGTAATCGTAACCAGGTCCCTGCCTTTTTTAATGCCAGTATTGCCGGTCTCAGGCTGTTCCGGGACAGGTTCCACAATGGGCATATCCGGCATAGCCGGGCTCTCGCCGCCGTCTTCGCCCGGAGTGCGGACAGGCGCCTTGGGATCGAGCCCGAGTTCCCGCGAGATAATCCGCCCCAGCTGTACCGTGGCCAGTTCCGCATCAACGGCGGACGCCGCCTTGCCCCATATCTCCGGCACCGTCTTTTTTTTGGTCAGTTGCAGGGCGGTAGTATAGGGAATCACAAATTTATCGTCAATCCCTTCGGCCTGGTTGGGGCCCTTGGGCGCCAGTACGCCAATAATGCGGAAAGTGCGGCCGTCCAGCGTCAGCGTCTGCCCGACCGGGCTGCGCCCTCCCATCAGGCCCACGGCTATATTGTAGCCCAGCACAACCACTTGTGAACGCTGTTCAATGTGTAGGGCGGACAGAAAGTGCCCGGAGATGACAGGATGATCCCTGATTTCAGGAAAGTCGCTGTTGACGCCCAAAAGCTGGGCAAGCCCCCGCTCACGCCGCCAGCGGACAGTCGCTTCCCCGTAGACAACGGGTGTTACCTGCTGCAGCTGCGGGACCATTTCGGCGATCTGGTCGGCGTAGTCCGCAGCAAATTCCGCCTCCGGGTCTGTTGCCTTCACGACAATCACATTGGCGCCCAGGCTCTTAAACTGGTTGACCACCGCCTGGCGGGCTCCCTCGCCGATTCCCATCAGGCTCACCACGGCCGCCACGCCGATAGTGACGCCCAGAATTGTCAGCGCCGAGCGCAGGGGATTGGCCAAAATTCCGTGCCAGGCCATCTGCGCACTGAACCAGAAACGGATCCAGCCGGAACGTATCCATCTTAGCATGGTATCACCCCTTTAGAAGGCCTTGGCTGTGTCTTCAGGAGCCGCATTATCCTGGCCCTCATCCGGCTTTTGCGGCAGGATGCTGTCATTGGACTGGATGCTCTGGCTCGGAAGCAGGTCGGCGGTACTGCCGGTAATGACCATCTCCCCTTCTTTCAACCCTTCCTTCACCTCGGCATACATGCTGTCCATCAGCCCCAGCTTGACTGTGACCAGCCTGACCGTCCCGTCCGCTTCCAGTACTTCCACCTTGGTCTGCCCGTCTTCTTCAAAAACGGCCTCCACCGGGACAAGCAGCACGTTTGTGGCGCTGCCGGCTTTCACAAAAGCCTTGGCCTGCATGCCGGGACGCAAATCATCGCTGCCGCTCACCTTGATTTCCACGTAAAACTGGGTCACGCCTTCCCTGTCCCAGCCCATGGAAGTGACGCGGAGCACCTCACCCGGGAAAGTCTGGCCCGGCAGGGCGTCTACCGTAATATCGACGGGCGCTCCCTGCTGTACCAGCAAAATATCCATGTCGTCCACCTGGGCGGTAAGACGCATATCTTCGGCGATATAAATATGGCCCAGCCACTCGCCCGGCTGCACCACCCGGCCGGGCATGGCATCCACGTAAGCCACAATGCCGTCCATGGGGGCAACAATATTCAGCAGGTCGTACTGGCTGTAAAGCTGCTGGATTGTCTGCCGTATGTCACGTATTTTGGCCAGCCTGCCCTGGATCAAGTTAAGGGCGTCCTCACCCGCCAGGGAAACCAGCGGGTCCCCCTGCTTCACCAGCTGCATGTCGCGGACATAAAGGCGGGTAATAATGGCTTCCGCCTTGCTGAGCACTCTTTCCTCCTGCGCATAGCCTTCAACTTCCGCCATAAAGCGCAGCCACCTGGCATTATATTCGTCAAGGCTCTTGTTTTTGTCCGAGGCAAGGCCAACCCTGGCCAGCATGCCGGGTTGCACCAGGCCGGGATTATCCCCTTCCACTGTTACCCAGTGTACAAAGACATACTGGTTGCCGGAGCCGCCGGCAGCCGTATCATGCAAATCTGAGGTCCTTTCCGTTACGGCATTGGGATTGATATCGGTGATTCTGGCGCGGACAGTACCTGAAAATTCAGAGAAAGCCAGCAGGACTTCGTCTCCCACCTCTACATCGTTCATTTCCCCCGGCAAGAGCTTGGCAGTCAGCCTGAAACTGGCGTCATTGACGATTTTGGCCACTATCTGTCCCTGCTGCAGGGTATCCCCTTCTTTAACCGTGAGTCCCGTTACCCTGCCGTCAATGGGTGCCTGCAGTGTAATCCCCCGGCTGGGGTCAATATATTCCACCTGCTCGACAGGTACATTCACCAGTTCGGCCAGCGACTTGAGTTCAGCCTCCAGTTCCGCCTGCTTCATTTCTATTTGCGGTGCAAGGTCGGGGGCTTCCAGCGTAATCATCAGCTGCCCCTTTTTGACAATATCTCCTTCCTTGACAAACGACTCGCTGATGGTGAAGGAAGTGGACACGCCCGGTGACATATAACCGGGAACCTGGATGCTGCCGCCGGATGTCGGGTTCAACTGCCCTGTCACTTCTACTCCCACGGTAATATCCCCTCTGATGACCGGTTTGGTGGCATAAACAGGCCCGGTCGCCTCTTCCGCCGGGGGAGGAACAAGCTGTTTATAGGCATAATAGCCCCCTCCCAAAACAATTGCCACAATCACAATAATTGCTATCAGGCGTTGAATCAACCCTCTTGCACCTCCTGTACTGTCTGCGCTCTGAACTGCCCCTGCGCAGTTAAAGGTTCTGTCACCGTTTCTTCGCGTTCAATCCTGCCGTCCCGCAGGAAGACTACACGGCCGGCATGGCGGGCAATTGTTTCTTCGTGGGTAACCTGGACAATTGTCATTCCCCGTTCCCTGTTCAGGTACTGGAAAATAGACATAATAACAGCCCCTGAGGCTGAATCCAGCGCCCCCGTGGGCTCATCCGCCAGAATTACCGCCGGGTCGCCCACCAGCGCCCTGGCAATGGCCACCCTTTGCTGTTCCCCGCCTGACAGCTGCGAAGGCAGGTGGCGCCGGCGCTCAAAAAGCCCCACCGCTTCCAGCGCCGCGCAAGCCTTCCGCCGGCGTTCCTTTCTGCCGACGCCCCTGTAAATCAAAGGCAGTTCCACATTGGCCTGGGCATCCAGGTCGGGAAGCAGGTGAAAACTCTGAAAAACAAACCCGATAAGCTTGTTGCGGATTTCAGCCAGGTTGGAATCACCCAGTTTTTCCACATGCCGCCCTGCCAGGATATAAGTCCCGGAAGTCGGTCTGTCCAGGCAGCCGATGATATTCAACAGCGTGGATTTGCCCGAACCAGAAGGGCCCATGATAGAAATAAATTCACCTTTTTCTACCGCCAGGCTGACATCTGTAAGGGCATTTACGCGGATTTGCCCGGATTTATACTGCCGTGTCACATTCTGCAACTGCAATAATGGCAACCGTTCCTCCTCCTTTCCCCGCCGGTATGGCACAAAAAGCACGCCTCATTCTTTAGTTGTCTGCGGGGATGAAAATGTTCCCTCAATATCCATCTTTTTTTTATACTGCCTTTATTCTACTACAATCCGGCAGTGCCCGCCATTTAAGTATTCTTAAAACTTGTGCCGCAAGAAAATAAAACCCGCCGCAGCTGCCTGCAAGCGGTTATCCGGCAAACAAAAAGCAGTCCGATATAATACCAGCAGTTACATATTCCAGCAGCACAGGGTAATCTCCTGCACCGCAGGAAATATTTTCATGTTAAAATTCTTTAATCTTTTCTTTCCCCGTCTGTTGAAAATAGGAAGCAAATTTAAGCCACGGCTGCACATGTGCAGGGAAGCTGGTAAAAATCAGGCGTTTCTGCGAGACGGGATGTGTAAAGGCGATCTTGTACGCCCATAAGGCAAGCTGCCGGCCGGGGCGGTTTACCGCCTTGCCGTAGCGCCGGTCACCGTATAAAGGATGTCCGCAGGCGGCAAACTGGACACGAATTTGATGCGACCGTCCCGTATGCAACTGTACCTGCACCAGGCTCAGGCCGGCCGCCACGGCCAGGACCCGGTAGGAGAGGCTGGCTGCTTTTGCTTTTGGCTGGTCCTTGCCGGCCACGGCAACCAAATTTGTTTTCCTGTCTTTAACGAGATAATGCCGCAGGGTTCCCTCCGCCTGCGGCAGGCGGCCATGAACGACCGCCAGGTACTGCTTTGTGAAGGTCCCCTCCCTGATTTGCGCGGAGAGCCGGGCTGCCGCCTTGGAAGTTTTTGCCAAGACCATGACTCCCCCTGTGGGCCGGTCCAGGCGGTGCACAAGTCCCAGGAAGACATTGCCCGGCTTGTTGTATTTTCTTTTCAGTATGGCTTTCACAATGCTTAAAAGGTCGGGCTCGCCCGTGATGTCGCCCTGGGAAAGCATGTTAACCGGTTTTTCCACAACCAGCAAGTGGTTGTCCTCATAAAGAAAGCGCACTTTATCCGGCATTGTCCGTCTCCCTGCATGCCGCAAGCGGCGGCTTCCCGCAAGCGCCGCTCCGTTAAATTTTATTTTCGGTTAAGCTACTAATGAAGGTATTTCCTGTGCCGGTGCAGAAGGAAGTTGCTGCAGGCACGGGAACACTAAAGCAAAAACAACACGGGGGTGCTTCTTATGGACGAGAGGGCGCAAGCAGCAACTGCAGCCGGGCGTACAGCCGCCTGGAAAGTCTACGGGGCGGCAGTTGCTTATTCTGTCATTATCGGCTTCTCTTTTCTGTTTAATAAAATTGCCCTGCAGGTTACCGGTCCGGTAGATATCCTGGCCCATCGCTTCACGGCCGCTTTTGCAGCCCTGCTCCTGCCCGCCCTGCTGCAAAAAGTCAAACTCACCTATGACAGGAAAAAAGTAAGCAGAATCCTGCCGCTGGCCCTTTTTTATCCCTTGCTGTTTTTTGGCTTCCAGACATACGGCCTTCAGTACGTCCTCTCCTCGGAAGCCGGGATCCTCCTGGCGGTTTCCCCCATTTTCACCCTACTCTTAGCTTCCCTGTTTATCAGGGAAAAAACCAATTCCCGCCAGATGCTGTCTGTTTTCTTGTCGGTGGGAGGTGTTATTTTTATCCTTGTGCAAAGCGGCTCCGGCCCGAGCATGCATAATGTGAAAGGCATCATCCTCATCCTGCTTTCCGCCCTGTCCATTGCCGGCTATAACGTACTGGCCAGAGTGCTCACAAGGGAATTCAGCAACCTGGAATTAAGCTGTCTGATGATTTTTCTCGGTTTTATCAGCTTTAACCTGCTTGCTCTCGGTCAACATTTGCAGGGCGGCACTCTTCCCGCCTTTCTTGCCCCGCTCAAGAGCCTGCCTTTCCTTTTTGCCATCCTCTACCTGGGCGTCTTGTCCACAGCCCTTACTTCACTTTTGACAAACTATGTTTTAACCCATCTCAAAGCCGCCAAAATGAGCGTCTTTGCCAATCTCGGCACACTGATTACAGTCCTGGCCGGGATTGTCTTCCTGGAAGAAAAGCTGTTTTACTACCATTTTCTCGGCTCCCTGCTGATTGTTGCGGGAGTGCTGGGAACGAATTTTTTAGGTGATTAGGACGACGTCAGGCAGGCAGGATTTTCTTCTCCCAGCGTATAACTAATATCGGAGCTATTTTTGTTATTTTAAGACAATTGCCAACAGTCGGCGACAGCGGGAGGGGAAAAATGTTCAAGTCAGGCAAAATAAAACTTATTTCCTGCTGCATCCTGGCGGCAGCGCTTATGCTGATCAGCCTGGCGGGCGGCATAGCCTCGGGGCAGTCCGCAGTGACGGGCGAAGTGGAAGAAAAGCTTAGCCTCCTGTCCGATGAAGAAAAAAAAGTGCTGGAAGAACTTTTCGCCCTCACCCAGACCATAGCGGAACTGGAAGCTGAGGAGCGGGCGCTGGCAGCGGAAATTGCCGCCCTGGAGCATGATGCCGGCACCATCCAGGAGGCAATTGCCGCGGAAGAAGAACGCTTTGGGCAGAACCGGCAGGCACTGCAGCAAGTTTTAAAAAGCTACCAGCGGCTGGGTCCCGCTTCTTTCCTGGAAAGACTTTTGTCGGCAAACAGCCTGGCAGATTTTCTCCACAGAATAAGCACCCTGCAGGATCTTGCCCGCAACACGGGCGGGCTGCTGGATCTTTTGCAGGAAAGCCGCAACAGGCTTGCCGCCCGGAAAGCGGAGCTGGAGGAAAAACTCGCTTCGCTGGAGCAGACACGGAAAAACCTTGAAGAATCGATCGCCAAAACTGTTGCCGCCAAGGAAGACCTGGAGGCATACCTGGCCTCCCTGGCGGAGGAAAGGGAGCACTATGAAACCAGGTTGTCGGCCATGCAGGGGGCCTGGAACGAGCTTATAAAATTCTTCCCGGAAGTGACAAGAAGTTTTTCCCGCCTGCTGAAAGAGGCAGATTTGCCGGCGGATGCCGTGAAAATAGAATTTTCCGCCTCGGGGATAAAAGCGTCGCTTGCGGATGAAATCCTCAACGGCATTTTGGCAGAGTACGGCTTGCCGGAGCTGGCTTTTGTCTTCTCCGACGGCAAAGTCGGGCTGATGGTTGCCCCCCGTCAACTTGCCGTCAGCGGCGTCTTTGTCCTGGAAGACAATACACTGAGATTTGCCGCGGAGGAAGGAACTTTCTACGGGGTGCCGCTTAACGCCGGCCACCTGAAAGCACTGTTTGCCGAAGAAGAACTATATCTGGATTTAAGCGGCATTTTAGGAGACAGCAAGATTACAGGCATTAACGTTACAGACCACTGCCTGGATTTAATGATTAATCCGGTTTTCAAATAGCATAAGCGGGGAAAGGAGCTGAACGAATGATTGCGGCAAAAAACGTCACTTTGCAATATCCTGACGGAACCGTTGCCCTGAAAAATATCAACCTGTCCGTGAAGCCGGGCGAAGTAATTTATATTACCGGCCCCAGCGGCTCGGGAAAAACCAGCCTCCTGAAGCTTTTGATGGCGGTGGAATTCCCCACTGCAGGCACCCTGGAAATTATGGGCCGCTCCTACAGCAGGGGCCAGGCCGGGCCCATCCGGCAGCTGCGTAGAATGCTGGGGCCTGTTTTTCAGGATTTTAAGCTGATAAAAGGCAGGACTGCACTGGAAAACATTATGCTGGGCATGCGCTTTCTGGGTATCCCGGCTGCCGAGATGAAAAAAAATGCCGCCGAAGCCCTGGCCAAAGTGGGTCTTGCCAATAAAGCCAATACGCCAGTAGAAAACCTGTCCTGGGGCGAATGCCAAAGAATTTCGATTGCGCGGGCGCTGGCCAGAAAACCGGCCCTCATCCTGGCGGATGAGCCCACGGGAAACCTGGACCGGGAAAACGCCCTGAATATCCTGGAGCTGCTTGTCGGCAGCAAAGACGAGCAGACCGCCGTTCTTATCACGACTCATGCCACGCATTTAATACCCGAAAACCAAAACAGAATCATTCGCCTCAAAGAAGGTGTGCTGGAGGAGGCGGGAGCATAAATGAAACAACTGCGGTATAATTTTGGCTACTTTCTCCGTGAGGCGGGCGTCATCATGCGCATGAACCTGCTGTCCCACTTAACCTCTTTTTTCAGTATGGCCCTGATTTTTTTGCTTTTAGCTATGGTGCTGGCCGGCTGGTGGGTCGGCAATCATGCAATTGCCGCAATCGAAAATGAAGCGGAAATAAGCGCGTATTATGCGGAAGACATGCCCGGCAACGCTGTCCTCCGCCTGGCGGAAGAGATACAAAACATTGCCGGTGTGAAGGAAGTATTGCCGGTCAGTGCCGAGGAAGCCTACAAAAGAATGGAAGAAATACTGGGCAAAGAGGCACGCGTGCTGACATACTTTGACGACAACCCCTTCAGCCCGTTTCTTGAAATCAGGATCGACCTTGCCGCAATGGAACAGGTGCTGCAGGCAGTGCAGCAGACGGATGGCATTGAATACGTGCGCGACAACCGGGAAGTTCTGGAGCGCCTGAGACAGCTGGCGGGAGCGGTAAGATTGCTGGGTTATCTCATTATCACCGCTGTCGGCGTTTCCACGCTGGTGATCATTTCGCACCTGATCAGGACCGGCATTGAGAACAACAGAGAACAAATCAACACCCTGCTCCTTTTGGGTGCGCCGGACAGTTTTATCGCCTTCCCCTTCCTGCTAACAGGCTTGTTTTTGAGCGTGGGGGGCGGCATGCTGGCCGCCGTTTTGGCCGGTTTTGCCCTGCGTTATCTTTTTCTCAGAATCGAGGGGCCTCTTCCCTTTCTTCCCCTGCCGCCGCTTGGCAGCCTGGTGCTGAAGCTGGCTGTCTTTGTCATCCTTCTGAGTGCCCTGCTCGGTTTGGCAGGCAGCTTCTCCGGCCTGCAGACGGCAAAGCACAAGTCCTAGTTATTGTCCGGCAGGGGAAAAGCAATAGTAAAGGTCGTCCCGTGCGGGGAAGACTGGACTGTTATCCCGGCGTGATAACGCTGCAAAATTCTTATACTGACAGCCAGCCCCAATCCCGCGGCAAATTTTTTTGTGGTAACAAAAGGTTCGCCCAAATCATCCATAACTTCTCTCGGGATCCCGCCTCCCGTGTCCGCTATCTCCAGGAGAACGGCTTTACCGCACTGATATGTCCGGATACTGACGCGCCCGCCTTTTTTCATTGCTTCCAGGCCGTTGCGCACAAGATTATATATTACCTGCCTGAGATCCCTGGCATCCACAGCAATCTCCGCAGTTTCTCCGGCGGAAAAACCACGTCTTTGCCTTCCGTTACAGCATCTGCCTGCAGTAAAGGCAGGATGGTATGAACAATTTCATTCAAATCATGCAGTTTGATGTCTTTTTCCAGCTCTTTTGTCAGGGAGAGATACTCGGCAATAGTGACGTTGGCGCGGTCCAGCTCTTCAAGCATTAATGTAAAATAATCTCGATAAAGAGACAGCTCGTATTTTTTTCCCAACAGCTGGATAAACCCTCTCACAGTAGTCAGAGGGTTTCTGATTTCATGTGCCACGTTGGCCGCCATTTTTCCCATAAGATTAACATGCTCATAGCTGGTTGTACTGTTTAGGTATTTCCAGTCAATATTATTTTTTAAAAAAGAAAAGTGATGGTTCCGCACTATATCCAGAATGTCCGGCAATTCACATTTACTCAACTGATACGGGCACAAGGCGATTAACTTAAGGAAACCGATTGCTTTCTGTATTTCCTGCTCATAAGCCAGAAACTTTTTCCAGTGTTTTTCTCTCAGCCATGCAGTACTGCCGCACACCCTTATCCCTTCATATCCCTGGGCAAGCGCGGCTTCTATTTTTTCAATCCAGCCGGCAATAATTCTGTCACCCCGAAAGCCTCCATATTGCAAATACCAGTCAGCAGGCGTCATGACTTCGATTTGTGTCCGCTTTAAAGCAGGCACATTTTTTTGCAGCAATTGCAAAGCTGCAGAGGGTGACAAAGAATCATCAACAATCCAGATACAAAATTCATTGTTTTCCAGTCCGGTCGCAAGAAAGGGAATGGCAAGCGCCGGCAAATCGTCATCACTCTCATAAAAAACGCTAAGATGAGTTCCCCATGGAATATCACGAATAAATGGTATACCGGATTTTCTGAATGATTCTAACTGTGATCCGGCAGGAAACGTCAAGTCGTCGCCTATGACCGCTTTCATTTTTTCTTCGAAACTCCTCCCCCGGGCAATTTCTTTATCTAAAATAAATTGATTAATTCCACCTGCCGCACAAAAATCCTCCATAATTGTCAACACTTGGCTGGTAAAAATATATCAGTATTTTTTATGGATTGCCTGAACCGTCTCCCCTGCTGCACACTAAAGCAAACCCGCCCCGAAAACTTTTTTGTTGTGCGCAGCTTTCACACTGTCTGCCCGGGCAAGTTGTCCTTAAGCTTGTCAATGCTTTGGGCAATATCCACGCCGGGGCCAAGCACCCCCCGGAAAAGATCGCCTTTTTGCTGCAGGCGCTTCCGGACAGTTTTAATAGTAAAGTCTTGCGGGTCCAGGCCCGGTTTGACCTCTTCCCAGAGCAGCGGGGTGGAAACAGTGGCGCCGCGCCTGGGGCGGAGACTGTAAACAGAGGCCAGGGTCTGCCCGGGACGGTTTTGCAAAAAGTCCAGGTAAACCTTTCTCTGTCTTTTTTTCGGGCTGCGCTCCAGGCTGGTAAAATCAGGCACCATACGGTGGACAAGCATAGCCAGCAGGCGGGCAAATTCCCGGACAATATCATAGTTGTACCTGGCGCCCAGCGGCAGGTAAATATGCAGCCCTGTCGCTCCCGAGGTTTTGGGAAAGCTTGCAATGCCGGCAAATGCCAGCACTTCGCGGACCGCCCGGGCCGCTTCAATTACCTTGTCAAAACCGATATCCTCCGGATCCAGGTCAAGTACCAGGTAGTCGGGGCGCTCCGGGTTTTGGATGCGGGAAAGCCAGGGGTTGATTTCAATGCAGCCCAGGTTTGCCATATAAAGCAGTGTCTGTTCATTCTGGCACAAAAGATATAGCTTTTCTTTTTCTCCCTCCGGGGCAGGCGCCGCATATGTCTCCACCCAGTCCGGCGCAAAGGAGGAGACGTCTTTCTGGTAGAACCCGCCGCCGGAGATGCCGTCCGGCGTCCGGTAAAGCGACTGCGGGCGGTCTTTTAGGTAGGGCAGGATGTAGGGTGCGACCTGGTGGTAGTAATTGATCACATCACCCTTGGTGTACCCTTCTTCGGGCCAGTAGATTTTGTCCAGGTTCGTCAGCCGCAGCAGCCGGCCGTTGACGCTGACTTCCCTGTCCTTGCTGCCTGCGGCCGCAACAAGTCCGGCGGTTTTGCCCGGATGCAGCTTTTTATCACCTTTTCCTGTTTTTTGGTGCATTGATTCTTCCCCCTTACCGCATGCTGCGCAGGCTTTTCCCTCCTTGATGCCCAGAAAGACAGGATGCCTGAGCAGCCCCTCGCTTGTTTTCTCGGTAAACTTAACCTCGCAAACATAGACAGGTTCGACCCAGGTAATATGATCCTCCCCCTTAATCCTGCCGGCAAAAGGCGATTTTTTCCTGACAAGCGGCTGCAGCAGCGCATAAATCTGCTCCAGCGCGGCCGCGGAAAACCCGGTGCCGCAGTTGCCGATGTGCACAAGCTCTCCGTCCCGGCAGGCGCCCAAAACAAGCGCCCCGAAACGGCGCCTTTCGCCCCTGGGTCGGGTAAAGCCGCAAATAATAGCTTCCTGCCGCAAGGCAGCTTTAATTTTCAGCCACTCCTTTACCCTTTTTCCCTCATGGTAGCGGCTGTTTTTCTGCTTGGCCATTATACCTTCCAGCTCATGTGCCGCGGCAGCCGCAAAAAATTCCCTGCCCGCCTCCTCCAGGTGGGAGACATACTGCAGACGGGGATGCTGCGGCAGGAATTTCTGCAGTTTTTCCTTGCGCGCCACCAGGGGGAGGCTGCGCAGGTCTCTCCCTTCCAGGTATAAAAGATCAAACACATAGTAAACCAGTTCGCCGGGTACACCCTGGGTGTAGTTTTGCAGCAGCTGAAACCGCGAGCGCCCATCCTCATCCAGGACCACAATTTCACCGTCATAAACGGCATCCACGCTGCCGGCAAGCGCTTCGGCCACAGGCGCAAACAGCCGGGTAAAAGATTGCAGGTTGCGGGAAAAAAGCTCAACCTTGCCTTTGCGGCAGGCGGCAATGGTTCTGTAGCCGTCAAATTTAATTTCAAAAAGCCAATCGGGGTGGTTGAACGGTTCGGCAACGGGCGTCGCCAGCATGGGTTTTACTTTCCGTGGAAAGGGGTCGTCCAGCATTTCCGGGTAAAATCCTTTTACGGCGAAAGCGTCTTTCCTTTTTATCAGCAGCCAGTTGTTGCCGCCGTCCTGCATCCTGACCAAGGCAAACTTTCCTTTTAATTTGCCGCCTTCCAGGATGAAGGCCAGCTCGCCCCGGGCCAGCCCTTCCCGGAGCAGGGCGGCAGACTGCTTTGGCTCCTCACTGCCTTCTGCCCGGTAGGTGCCCTCGTCCCAGATCAGAACCGCCCCGGCCCCGTATTCACCGGCTGGAATTTGCCCTTCAAAAAAAAGATAGTCGTAAGGATGGTCCTCCACCAAGACCGCCAGCCTTTTTTCGTCAGGGTCCAGTGTCGGCCCCTTGGGAATTGCCCAGCTTTTGAGGACGCCGCCCAGCTCCAGGCGCAAGTCGTAATGCAGCCGCGTGGCATAATGCTTTTGCACCACAAACCGCAGCCCCGGTCTGGCAGTTTCTTGTCCCGCCCCGCCGGCTGGCTCGGGCGAGCGCGCAAAGTCCCTTTTTTCCCGATATTCGTTCAGTGCCACTGCCATCACACGCCTTGGTTTTTCGTCCCTATAGCAAAGCACCTCTTCAGAAGTAGCCTTCCAAAGAGGTGCTTTTTTATTCCGTCCCTGTTAAACCGTGCAGTATGGCAGTCTTAAAAGTTATGCCGTGAAGTGCCTGTATTTGCTTTTATCGGCGCCGCACACCGGGCAGCAGTCAGGCAGTTCGTCCTTTACGGTATGTCCGCAGATGGGGCAGACATAAACCGGCCCCAGTTCCATGTCCTTTCCTTGTTTTGCCGCTTCCTGCGCTTCCTGAAACAGCTTGGCATGTATTTTCTCCGCTTCCAGGGCATAATGAAAAGCTCTCTCTGCAGCCTTTTCGTTTTGGTAGCGGGCGGCTTCCAGGTAAACGGGATACATCTGCTCGACTTCATGCAGTTCACCGTTAATGGCGCCCTGCAGGTTGTCAACAGTTTTGCCGGCGCCGAAAACGGCACCCGCCGCAACAGTGGCATCGCCGACTTGTTCCTTCAGCACGCGGAAATGGTTGTTGGCATGTGCCCATTCCGCGCAGGCAATGGCCCGGAAAAGCCTGCCGATGTTGGGCAGCTGCTCTTTTTCCGCCATCTCGGCCCAAATCAGGTAACGCATATGCGCCATGCTCTCGCCGCCATAGGCTGACCGCAAAAAGTCTGCTGTCATTGCATTTTTGACTGACATAGCAATCTCCTTTCCTTGTTTTTTCCAGGCTTGAGCTGCCTGCTCTTATATTTTTCTGCCTAAAAACCGTAAAACCTGCCCCGGTTTTCCGGTTAAAAAAAGTTATTTCAGGCATGAGCGCAGTCTGCCCCAAAAGCCTTTGCCGCAAGTGCTAAATCAGCGATGTTTATAATAGAAGATTGCCAGCTGGGTCCTGTCCCTCAGAGACAGTTTCTCCAAAATAACACTCAAATAATTGCGGACTGTCCCCTCGCTTAAATACAGTTTTTCCGCAATTTCCTTGTTGGACAAGCCGTTTGCCACCTCTGTCACAATTTCAATTTCCCGCTCGGTCAGGCCGAAACTTCCAAGACCTGCATGCTGGCGGCCTGCAGTCAGGGAAAACGGGATCTTGGCAATTATCTCCTCGCCGAAAACGCGCTGCCCCAGGTGGACTGCTTTCAGCGACGGGATGATGCTTTCGTAGTTTTGTTTCAAAAGATATCCCTTGGCGCCTATCTGCAAAGCCCGGACAATATACTCGTCATCGGAAAAGGTGGTCAGAAAAAGAATTTTGGCCTCCGGGTCCTCCCTGAGGATGCTTTCCGCCGCCTCAAGCCCCGTCATGCCTTCCATCCTGATATCCAAAAGCAGGATATCCGGCTTGATTTCCCGGTAAAGCTCCACCGCCTCTCGGCCGCTGTAACCGGCGCCCGCCACTTCAATTTCCTCATCCGCTTCCAGGATTGTTTGCAAAGCCGCCACAACCAGCCGGTCGTCGTCAATGATAAGCACCCTCAAGCTGTATTCCCTCCTTCGGTACGGAAACAAAAATGGCAAAACCGTCTTCCGTCGTGATATTGATTATTCCCTGCAGGGAATGGACGCGGTCGACCATGTTTTTCAGCCCCATACCACTGTCCGGGTCATAATTTTTCACCCTGCCGTTGTCTTTGATAATTAACTGGTAAAGCGCGGGATGTTCGCGCAAGACAACGGAGGCGCTTGTAGCGTCGGAATGCTTGATCATGTTGGCCAAAGCTTCTTTAATTATGGCAAGGAAAGCAGTCTTCACCTTCAGCGGCGGGTTGCCGGCCAAACCGTATTCAAAGCGGATTTCACAAAAGGCAAACTGCGCAATTAATTCTTCCAGCTGCGCCCTGAGATCAATCGCCTCGTCATACAGGGCATGCACGCTCTTTCTTGTGCTGTCCATGGCCTGGGCCAAGGTATCGTGGAGAGCGTTCAGGCGCGCTTTGATGTCCCCGTCCCGGGCGACGGTGCGCAACGCCCCTGTTTGCAGGATGGCGCTGGACAACAGGTGCCCCACATTGTCATGAATCTCACGGGCAATGCGGTTGCGTTCCTGCAGCTTGGCCATGGTCAGCTCGTTATCCTGTTTTTCCATCAGCTCCCTGTTCTGCTTTTCCAGCCGCAGCGACATTTCCCTGGCCTCATCAAGCAGCTTGTAATGTTTCTCCCGCAAAGCTGCATACAACCCGCCGCGGCAGGTGAGATAAACCGAGATTACAAGCAGTGCCAGGCTTAAAAGCATGCCCTGGCTGAAACCGGATTGCAGGTGATGGATATATGGGACAAGCAGTAAAATATACAGATACGGACGGCTGAAGAAAAGCATGTCACAGGCAATAACAGGCAGGAAAACAACGAGTCCGGGGGAGAAAAAAGCAAGCAGCACAAAACCTGCAACAAGCAGTACTTTTAGCCGCTCAGCGGCAAAGTAGCATAAAAACCCACCAAAGATGACGGTCACAAGTACAGAGGCAACGCCGGCAGGATAGTTCTCCTGGGTAAAAAAGAACAGCACACAGGCAAGAAAAATAACCGCCCTGTCGGTTACATCGGCAAAATCGCTCATAATACCTCCCCTTGCTGCCCTGCTTAAACGCATCTTATCATTTCCTATCCCAAACGACAATTGCTTTTTTCATGACAAATGTCACGGGAAAAAAGTGAAAACCGGCACTTATACGCATGCTCCGGTCAGTGTAAGCTGTAGGTGGAAGGAGGTTTCAACAAATGGTCGTCCGGATAAAAAACCTGGTTAAACGCTACGGTGACCTGCTGGCCCTGGATCACCTGTCATTTTCCGTCAACGACGGGGAAATTTTCGGCCTGCTCGGACCAAACGGCTCCGGCAAAACGACCGCCATCAACTGCCTGCTTTCCCTGCTGGAGTATGACAAGGGCGAAATTGAAATTTTCGGGCAGCCCATGGCGCCCGATGCCTACCACATCAAGCGCGAGATCGGCATTGTCATGCAAAATGTCGCCGTCTACAACGAACTTACCGTGCGCGAGAATATTGACTACTTCTGCGGGCTGTATGTCCCGGACAAAAAAAGCAGAAAAGAACTGGTGGACGAAGCGATTGACTTCGTCGGCCTCGCTGATTTTGCGGACTTCTACCCGCAGAAACTAAGCGGCGGGCTGTTGCGCAGGCTGAATATTGCCTGCGGCATTGCCCATAAGCCCAAACTCATTATTATGGATGAACCGACGGTGGCCGTGGACCCGCAGAGCCGCAACAAGATTTTGGAAGGAATTCTGGCGCTGAACAGGCAGGGGGCAACCGTCATTTACACCTCCCACTATATGGAGGAAGTGGAGCGGATCTGCACCCGCATTCTGATTATTGACAAGGGGAAACCCATAGCCACAGGCACAAAAGAGGAACTGAAGGCCATGATCACCATGGAAGAAAAAATCACTGTGGAAACACAACAGCTCACCCCGGAGCAGCTGGCCAGGCTGCGTGCCCTGCCCCACATCCTTTCCGCTGAATACCAAAATGGCCTGCTTGTTGTGAAATCAGGCAGGGGCGGCCATAATCTAGAAACAGTGCTCAGCTTTATTAGGAAAGAAAAAATTCAATGCGGCAAAATCTATTCGGAGCTGCCCACATTAAATGACGTCTTTTTGGAAATCACAGGCAAACACTTAAGAGACTGAAAGGAGAAACTTTCATGTTTGCCCATATTTTTTCTTACCGGTTGAAATGCCTGCTACACGACAGGGAAACAATTTTCTGGACGCTGCTTTTTCCCCTGCTTCTGGCAGTATTCTTTCAGCTTGCCCTCAGGAATATTGACAAAAACGAAATTTTTCAGGTTATAGACCTGGCCGTGGTTGACAATGCCGCATACCGGAATGATCAGTTTCTCCGGCAGGCACTGGCAGAAGCATCCACAGGCGATGACAGGCTGTTCAACGTCACCCTGACCACGGCGGAGCAGGCGGAGCAGCTGCTGCAGACAAATGCAGTGGACGGTTACATTGTCGTGGCTGAAGAGCCCACGCTTTTTGTCAGCCGCTCCGGCATCGCCCAGAATATCAGCAAAAGCTTTTTGGACATTTACCTGCAGACAGCCGCTGCAGCGGGTGACATCCTGCAGCAGAATCCTGCCCGCGTGGCAGAACTGTTCCGGGACCTTGCCGGCCGGCGGCATTACCTCGCGGAAGTTTCAGGGACGGCGGCAGAACCCGACACTGTCCTGAATTACTTTTACACTCTCATTGCCATGGCCTGCCTTTACGGCGGATTTCTGGGCATGCGCGAAATCACCGACATTGAAGCGAACATTTCGCCGCTTGCCGCCCGCATTAACGTTTCACCCGTGCACAAGCTGAAAGCCTTTCTCGCAAGTCTTTGCGCCGCCCTCCTGATCCACCTGGCGGAAATCTTCATCCTGCTTCTTTTCCTGCGCTTTGTCCTGCAGGTTGCCTTCGGGGACAAAAGCTTTTACGTCGTGCTTACGACAATCCTGGGCTCCGTGGCCGGCGTCTCCTTCGGCGCCTTTGTCAGCGCCCTGGCAAAAAAAGCGGAGAATATCAAAATCGCCATCTTACTCGGCGTAACCATGACCGGCTCCTTCCTGGCCGGCATGATGTATCATAACATGAAATATATAGTAAGCCGGCATTTTCCCCTGCTTTCCTGCCTGAACCCGGTAAATCTCCTGACAGATGCTTTCTACAGCCTGTACTACTATGACACCTTCACCAGGTATGCGCTGAATATGGGCATGCTGTGCATTTTCATTATTATCTTCTGCACAGGCACGTACCTCATCATCAGGAGGCGAAAATATGCCAGTCTTTAAGCTATGCCTCAAAATCCTCAGGAAGAATGTCCCTTCCCTTGCCATTTATATCTTTGTCTTTATCGGTGTGGCCGTCATCATGACTTTTTCTTCCGTCAACGAGCAGGCAGGCACTCTCGCCTTTACCCGCAGCAAAACCAACATCGCTTTTCTTACGGAAGAAAACACCCCGCTGGTTGCAGGCTTAAAGGCGGAACTTGCCAAGGTTGCCAACTTCGTTGAGCTTCCGGATGAAAAGGAAGCATTGCAGGATGCCCTTTATTTCCGCAATGTATCCTATATCCTGCGTGTGCCCAAAGGTTTTACGGAAAAGTTTATGCAGGGCGAGCAGGTGCGCCTGGAAAAGACAACCGTGCCGGATTCCTACAGCAGCGCTTACCTGGACTTAAGCATTGACCAGTATCTTAATCTTGCCAGGCTGTATCTTTTGCACCTGGAAAACCCGACCCAGGAAGCCCTGGCAAAGCATGTCGCCGACGCTTTGGCCGCCGAGGCGGAAGTCAAGCTTCTGCCAGGCGGCGCCGCTCCGGACATGCAGTTGTCCGCCAACCTCTACTTTAATTATCTTGCTTATTCCCTTCTGTCTGTCATCATTCTGGGCATGTCAGTCTTAATGCTAAGCTATCACAACAAGGACCTGCAGCGCAGAAATGCCTGTTCACCGCTCAGTGCAGCCAGTTTCAACCGTCAGTTCGGCCTGGCCATTTTAACCTTCACTGGTCTTGTCTGGCTGCTTTTTATCATCCTCTGCCTCCTCTTCAACAGCAAAAACATCCAGAGCCCAAGTACTGTCTTTTTCATCCTTAACTCCTTGGCCTTTGCCGTCTGCAGCGCCGGCCTCAGCTTTCTTATCGGCAATTTGGTTACCAACGCCAAAGCAATTCCGGCCATCTGCAATGTGGTTACTTTGGGGCAGTCCTTTATCAGCGGTGTTTTCGTCCCTGCCGAACTGCTGGGCGACACCGTCCTGAAAATAGCCGGCTTTACCCCCGCCTACTGGTTTGTCGCCGCCAACAACCATCTTGCCGGTCTGCAACAGTTTACCCGCGCTACCCTGCAGCCTGTTTTTAACGGAATGCTGATGCAAATCGGCTTTGCCCTGGCCTTCTTTGCCCTCGCCCTGGTGGCTGCAAAAAAACGCCGGCTGGAATAAAGCTGCGCTGGACCTCACCCCTGCCGGGTACACACAAAGGCTGCCCAAAGTGGAGCACCGGCCGGCAACAAGACGGGCGGTAAAAAATAAAAAGCGGCAAATAAGACAGAGATAAATTCTCTGTTGCCGCCCGTATTTCTGCCACTTTTTGACAATATACGACAAATTGCGCCAATATTTTCCCATAAAATGCATACCCTGGAGGCAAACAGGCTGCCTGTGCGACATTCAGCCGGTTTTTAACCGTTATGAACCATGTTCGCCCAGGCCGGTGCTGCTTTATGGCTTGTCAGATAATAGGCGCAAAACGGCACAAACCGCCCGTCGTCAAAGACATGCAGGCTGCACCTCCTGAGGCGTTCCAAATCAAGATTGCCGGCATCCTGGAACAGCATGGCTGTCAAGGTAAAGCTGTGTGTGCGGAGGCGGCGGAGAAAACCGTCAAAGGAAGCAAAATCGGAGCTTGCTTCCGGCTCGGCAGCAGCCCCGGTTTTTTGCCGCTGCCACCTGCGCGCGATAAAGGAGCGGTTCTGGTCCGCCGTTGTCGTCCCGCAGCAGTTGATCTGTCTTCTGTGCAGCGGGTATAAGGATTGATCGGGCATGACAATATAGTCGCCATGGAAGCCGCACAGCGGGTGGTCGCAGCGCGACGGCAAAAGCGAATCCTGCGGAACAAGCGAACCGGCCTGTTCTGCAATGGCTGTCAGCAATTCATCAAGGGTAAAGCGCTTGTCATCCGTCGGTAGCACCGGGAAACGCCCGAAATAACTGACAGGCTGAAAATGCACGCCGCGCACCGCCGGCGACTGAGAAACGGCAAAGCGGATGATCTTGCCGATATCCTGCGTATTGACCTGCGGCACAAGGGTGGGCACAAGTGTAACGCCAAGGTTGTGGCGGGCACAGTTGTCAATGGCCCTCCTTTTTATGTCAAGCAGGTCTCTGCCGCGCAGGGTGCGGTAGATCTTGTCGTCCATACCGTCAAACTGCATGAAGACAAAAGACAGGCCGGCTTCCGCCAGGCTGCGGACATAACTTTCATCTTCTGCAAGCCTGAGGCCGTTTGTGTTCAACTGCACGTATCGGCAGCCCGCTTCCCTGGCGGCGGCAACAATTTCCGGCAGGTCGTCACGGACAGTGGGCTCCCCGCCGCTCAGCTGGACAAGCGTTTGGTTCGGCACGGCAAGTGCCTGCAGACGCTCTTTTACTATTGCCAGGGGAATATCTTCGCCTGCCCCGCCTGCGGCAAAACAAAAGGGGCAATGCAGGTTGCAGCGTTTTGTAACTTCCAGTAAAACACAGCAGGTATCCTGCCTATGTTCAGGGCACAAGCCGCATGCCTGCGGGCAGTTTGCATTTTCACCTTCCGCAATGGGTGGCAAGTCTCCCGTCCATTCCTCCCTGTCAAGCAGCCCGCGCCAGACGACTGCGGAAAAAGCACCGTGCTCCGGGCATTTTTTTTCCAGGTAGATCTCTTGGCCGTAGGTTACATGGACCGCCGGGATTCTTTTTAAGCAGGCGGGGCATACGCTGTAAGTGTGTCGTAAAATTTTGCCCATGCTTATCCTCCGTAAACCAAAGCCGGGCAGCCGGAAGGCAGCCGGCAATGTAATAGTTAACTAACTGAGACGACCCTCGTCTATAATACCGAAGCACTCGGTAAAGAATACAACGGTGTCAAGGTTATATTTTTTTGTCGTTTCAGCCAAAGCTTCATCCATGATCCCGGCAAGCAGCCGGGATTCGCAGGCGGCCCTGGCGTTGATGATCACGGGCAAGTCAGTGCAGGGCCGGCCGAGCCTGCTGTCGTACTGAGGCTCATAATCAACGCCCAAAAGCGAGATTTTGCAGAAAGTCCCGTCTTCACCTTCGGCAAAAACCTTCAGGTGAGGGACGTTGCGGCGGCTGCGCAGCAGTTTCAGGCGAATTGCTTCCACCAGGTCGCCCAGAAAAGCATCCCCGTCAAAAGTACCGCAGCAGACTTTTACATAGAACTGGCGGTTGTACCAGCTCAACTTTTGTTCTGCGGCCACGAACTCGGGCCCGCCGTAGCCGATGTCAACTTCTTTCAGCCGTGCGTCATGGGTCATTATGTAGTCCGCCACTTGCTCAATATTCGTTTTGTTTTTCGCGGAGACGGCAAAGACCGCCGCATCGGGACAGAAATCTCTCAGGAATTTCAGGCAGGCCTCAATTTTTTCGCCGGTTAGGAGATCAATTTTGTTCAGCAGTACAACATCCGCTTCCTGCAACTGCGCTCTGAACAAGTACTTCATTTCCTCCGGCAGGTTGATATCGGCCTCATCCGGCATGATGGCACGCAGCCGTTCCGGGTCGGCCACCACGGTAAAAGGCGCTAAGTTGAACTCGCCGTGGTATTCCCTGTCAAGTTTATGGTAGACATGCTCGAGCGCGCCGACGCCGCAGCCGGGGATATCCGACATGACAAGATCATTATGTTCAAAGTTCAGGAGGCGTCTGAGCCTGTCTACCAGATTTTCCATCTGATAGCAGATGCACTGGCCGGCCAGTTCCGTAACATTGCAGCCGCAGGCCTGAGAATATTTGAAATCCACAAGGTTTTTGGCGCCAAGGTCGTTGACAATCACACTTGCCTTGCCGGAATTTGCATTGATATAGTCCGCCAGCGCAGCCATAAATGTTGTCTTGCCGGCCCCCAAAAAACCGCTGACAACCATGAATTTTTTCACAGCGCCCAACTCCTTTTTACCAAGTGTTTTGCAGAGAACAGCAGGCACAAGCGCTGTTCTTTTCGAGCGCAGCCTTTTGCTCCAGCAGGGCCCCGATGCGCCGCAGGAAACGGTACATATGCCCCATGATGCGGAGCATGCTTTCCCTCTTGCGTTTGCCGATTGCCTGCAGCAAGCGGCCGGCGTACTCGCAGCCGTCCTGATTAATAGAGTAGTAGTTCCATTTGCCCGCCCGGCGGCTTTTAACAAGGCCGGAATCACAGAGTATTTTCATATGATAGGAAAGTGTCGGCTGACTGATTTTCAGCTCTTCAAGCAAAATGCAGGCGCATTGCTCTCCCCCGCTGAGCAGCTCGAGGATGCGGACACGGTTTTCGTCCGTAAAGGCACGGAAGACGCGGAGATACTCGTTTATCATCCAATCTCCCTTCTTTGCCAAAGTTTAAGCAATATATGAAAGTTTAACATACATATTGAAAATATTCAATCTGAAAGGCAAGCCAGGTTGTGCTGCACTGTGCTCTTTTTGTGCATACGCTGTTATGTTATAATGGAAAAAAGACGGTAGGAAACGAGGCGGCGAGATGGAAAGAAGCCCTTATAACTTGTCTTACACCCTGCAGCTGGCACAGGAAAAATTTGCCGGCCGGGAGCCGCTTTTCATGGCAGAGCAGAGCGGCTGTCCGTACGACCCCGTCCGTCAGTGCTTTACCGTGCCGTATCTGGGAAGGGCTTTTACAGTCAGCTATCCTGAAGGCAATGTTTATGCGGAGAATGAGGACAAGGCCGATTTTGTCACCGCCATATTGCTGCTGCATTATTTAAGCGGCGCCGGCGGGGCTGAAACGTCCGACAGCTGGATCTCCTTTCAGGAACTGCAAAGCGGCGCCATCTATATCGGCCCTTTCCGGAAACGGGCCGTCATCCCCCTGCTCAAAGGTTTCGGCACCAGGCCGCAAGCCTTGTCCAGAGCCGCGGAACGCCTGGGAGGGAAAAAGGCCGCCTATGGCGACCTTTCCTACATTATTCCCGTGCTGCCGCGCGTGCCGTTGCTTTTAATTCTCTGGTACGGTGATGATGAATTTCCCCCCGATGCCAACATTCTTTTCAACCGCCATGTCAATGCCTACCTAGCCACCGAAGACTGCGCCCAGCTGGCCGGCCAGACGGTCTATACCCTGCTCAGGCTCAAGGCGGAGTAAAAACAAAACCCCCTTATATCACGAGTGATATGAGGGGGTTCTTCGTTGCAATCGGGTTTAGGCGCCCCATTGTGTACCGGCGCTGGACACGGCGGAACCGCACGGATCAACAACACAGGCACCACCGTCAATGACAATGACACTGCCGGTCATGAACGAGGATTCGTCGCTTGCCAAAAAGACCACAGCACCTGAAATCTCTTCAGGCATACCTGGCCGCGGCAGCGGCAAAAACTTGGTCAGTATGTTCAGGGCACCGGTGACATCGGTATTTTGGGCTTTGGCCAGGGAGCCCATGGAATGCTCCAGCATTTCCGTTCTGATCGGCCCCGGGCAAATTACATTGCTGCGGATATTGTAGCGGCCATAATCCAGGGCCACTGCATTGGACAGGCCGATCAGGCCGGCTTTGGAAGCAGTATAGGCGGGCATGGCAGGAATGCACCGCAGGGCGGCCAGGGAAGCAATATTGACAATGGAGCCGCCGCCGTTTTTAATCATATGGGGAATAGCCGCTTTCATCAGATAGAACGGGCCGTTCAGGTTGGTGTTGATGATCCTCTGCCACTGTTCAACGGGAATGTCGACCACGGTTCCGGCAGGGTCAATTCCGGCGTTGTTTACCAGAACATCTATTTTGCCGCCGAAATCAATGGTAGCCTTAACCATGGCCTCGGCATCTTCCTGCTTGGATACATCGCCGGCAAAGACAGCAACGGAACCTTTCGGCAGCTGGGCTGCCATTTCCTCCAGTACGTTTTTCCGTCGGCCGGAAATCACAACTTTGGCACCTTCAGCTACAAATCTTTTGGTAAAATCGGCTCCCAGTCCGGCACCGCCACCGGTAATCAGGGCAACCTTACCTTCCAAACGTCCTCCCATTGTAAACCTCCTTCTTTCCGGGTACTAAAATTATTCCAGGGTAGATACTCGAAAACTAATGCCTCAGTTTATTATTCGTCCTCCCGCCAATCCCATTCTCTGCCGCCCTTGAAAACGTTGGCGTTCATTTCATTGCTGATGAACAGGTTGGCTTCCGGAAAACGCTGGCACATGGCATAGTAGAAGTCGCCCACCGTCTTTTGTCTTGCCAGCTCTTCCTCAGTGGCTATGATATATTCCTTGGTGAAAATCATGGAGCTTTTATCAAAGGGCATGCCGGGCTTCTGGTGTCCGGGAATTATTACTTCCGCCCCCAGTTTTTCCAGTTTTTCAATGTCTTCAATCCACTGCTTGCGTTCTTCAGCCGTTACTTCGCAGGTAAAGGGGTGTGCCTGGTTGAAAAGGACGTCGCTGCCGTAGAGCAGCTTGATGGAAGGAACCCATACCACCGTGTTGAATCTCAGGTCGCCCATGATATCCGGTATAACTTCAATGCGGTGCCCTTCCAGTTCAAAATAGTTTTCTTGCATTGGCTCCAGGGGAATGCCCTTGGTGGGAACGTTGCCCTTGCCGATCTGGCTCTCCCAGTGCTCTATTTTGTCAATAAACTGCTTGTTGATAACCCTGGCTACAGACGGCAGAGCAATGACACGGGCTTCAGGGAAAGCCTCTTTGATCGGCTGCAGGCCAAAGTAGTGGTCAGGATGGGCATGTGTTATATAAATGTCTGTCAAGCGTTTGCCAGTTTCCAGAATCAGCGCGGCAACCCGGTGCCCATTGGCCAGGGACCACTGCGTGTCAATGAGGACAGCGTCCTCTTTCCCGGTTATAATGACAGAAGCCACCTCAAAACCTTGCTTTTCATCACTAAAAAAAACGGTGGTTTTGAGCGAATCTACCCAATGATCAATAGTCCTGACTTCCATAATCATCCTCCTACGTACATTTTGAAAATATTCGCTATTGCTGTACTTTTCTACACATGGGAAGCAATTCCTGCATAAAAATAATTTATAACGGTAAACCGCATCTTCCTTGAATTATTCAGTAATAATTTAAATAATATTAACTTATTTTTGTGAATTTTGACAGATACAAAAATTTTCCTGCAGGAATAATTTCTAAACATATTGAATTAGTATTCCTAAAGATTATAAACCACAAAACCACAACCGTATTCTGTCCTCTGAGAACAATCTGATAAGAGCTCCGTCTGTGCCTTTAGAACAAAAATTTGCCAGTTGCCTCTGAATTATCAGAAATTTTGAGTCTTTGCATAACTTTGAATTCCTTGACAAAGTAACATTATACACCTACAATGAGAGTATAAATTTCCGCCCTCCAAGGCGCGGAGATTAATTAATTAAAATTAAAGAGGAGGACTAACATGAAGAAGGCACTGACAATCTTGCTCGTACTCGTATTGGCAGTCGCACTAATTGCCTGCGGCGGTGGCGGCAACAAGAACAAAGACAGCAATCAACCGCCGCCATCTTCGGGAGGCAACGGTGGTGGAGGCAACGGTGACGAGCAAAAAACCGGCAAGCCTTATCCCAACGCCAACCCTGATGGCAGCATCAACCTGGACAAGATAGCGCACTATGACCATGATTACGACTACACACAAAACCCCAGGTACAAAGTAGCTTACCTTGCAACAGAAAACAGTGCTCTGTATCAGCAGTCCGCAGACGCGTATGAGCACTGGGCTCCGCTTTTCAACTGCGAGTTTGCGGGCTTCCTGGCATCAAGCGGTGACTCCGACATGTTCATGACAAACCTGCAGAACATGATCGACCAAGGGGTGCAAGGTTTTATTCTCGACCCTGACGCAACAATTTTCCCCGCCGTTAAGGCACTGGTCGAGCAATATCCGGATGTTAAGTGGATGACCCAGATGGCTCCTCCGCGTGACGGCAGCTCCGGCGAAGGTATTCCCATCGGCGGTCACTTGATCAACTCTTATGTCGGTCACGACCACTACGATGCCGGCGTACTGCAAACCCTCAGACTGATTGAGTGGAAGGAAGAGAACTTCCCCGATGTACCGTGGGATCAATGGGGCTTCGTTGCCATGGCGTTCTCCACCTCGCCTCCGCTGCAAGAGCGCGTCATTGGTGCTGAAGAAGCTTGGAAAGAAAAAACCGGCAGCACTCACAACTTCTTCGTAGCTGACGCTGCTTCCTTTGGTCTCAACCTGCAGGGCGGCATCGATGCCGTTGCGCCGATCATTTCCACCAACACCCAATACAAACATTGGCTGGTAATGGGCCTGATCGACGACTTCGCCCAAGCGGCGGCGTCCGTTATCGACCAGCAGGGTCTGACTGAGACTTCCTGCGTTGTTACATTTGGCGGTTCCGGTCTCCAGATGCAATGGGATGCCGGCCAGCAAGACGCTTTCCGCTACGCTCTCTTTACAGCGCAAAACCTGTATGCCGAACCCATCATTGGTGCCGTGTATGCCTACCTGAACGGCTGGGCAACACCCGACAGCATCTGGCCCAGCTGGGTATATCCGTTTGACCATGGTGCCGACGGCCATACGTACTCTCAGCTGAGGCTCCCCACCGTCTGGCTCGATTATGATAACTACAAGCATTACCTTGAGTGGAGCGATATGTACGCCAAAGCTGATGCTTATCCCTACAGCCAGGAAGGAATCTCCCTGGATGACTACTCGCCCTTCTTAGAAGTCCCCGAAGAATACGTGCCGTGTACCTGCCAGTGGTGCTCTGCGAAAAATTAATAGGTCAAACAAGCTGGCGTACAACATATAATATATCTACCTGGCGGGCTTAAAATCACCCAATAGTTATAACTGAACATGGGCGGCTTTACCCGCCCATGTTCAGTATTTGCTCCGGCGTTTTGGCATAAATAGTCAATATAAGTAAACAATGTTAGGCAGGTGGACGTATGACAAAAACACTGGAGTTTCGCGGCATTGGCAAATCATACCCCGGTGTCCGCGCCCTTGATGACATCAGCTTTGTGGCGGAAGGCGGGAAAGTGCTTGCCCTGCTCGGTGAGAACGGCGCCGGCAAAAGCACCTTGCTGAAAATATTAAGCGGCGACCAGCAGGCAGATGAAGGCGAAATCTTGATTGACGGGCAGCCTGTTAAATTCCCCAATCCCGAATCGGCCCTCGCAGCAGGCATCAGTGTTATCTATCAGGAACGCCAGTTGTTTCCCAGCATGACTGTCATGGAAAACCTCTTCCCTGGCAGCCTGCCCAAAACAAAGATGGGCTTTTTTGACAGGAGCAAGCTTTACAAAGAAGCAAAGGAAATTATAGATAAATTCGGCCTGCCCATTGACCCGACGGAACTGGTGGGGCGGCTGAACGTGGCCTATCAGCAAATGGTTGAGATCATGAAGGCTTACCGCCGCAATTCCGATATCATAGCTTTTGACGAACCTACTGCTCCCCTGACAGACTCTGAAATATCTGTCCTTTTTAAACTCATCCAAAAACTGAAAGAAGAAGGTAAAGTAATCATTTACGTTTCCCACCGCCTGGCCGAGATCTTCGAGGTTTCCGATGATATTGTTGTGCTGAAGGACGGCAAATTAGTCAAAGTTTTAAAAACTGCTGAAACTGACGAAAACGAACTGATCAGATTGATGGTGGGCCGTGACATCGGCGACACTTACGCCACTTTGAGCCGCAATGAAAATATCGGCGATGTCCTGCTCGAAGTCAAGAATCTCAAAACACAGTATATCAACAATGTCAGCTTTGATATTCGCAAGGGTGAAATTGTGGGACTTGCCGGACTTGTCGGTTCCGGACGCACAGAAGTGGCACGCGCCCTGTTTGGTGCCGACCCTGTGACAGGGGGCGAAATCATACTTGATGGGAAAAAAGTTGTTTTTAAGTCACCGAGGGACGCTATCAATTACGGCGTTGCCTTGTGCCCCGAAGACCGCAAAGAACAGGGTCTTGTCATGTTCCGCCCCATTAAGGACAACGTGGCAATGCCTGTTGTTGATAAGCTTTTGAGACGAATATTTGTTGACAGGGATGAATTAATCAACCTGGCCAAAAAAGCTGTTGAAAAGTATTCGATCAAAACACCTACCATTGAGAAAATCATCTACGAATTGTCCGGCGGCAACCAGCAGAAAGTTATTCTCGGGCGCTGGACAAGTGAGAAGGTGGAAACAAAACTGCTCATTCTTGACGAACCCACCAAAGGTATTGACGTTGGCACCAAGAGGGAAATATACCAGACAATCTGCGATCTGGCCAAGCAAGGCATCGCTGTTCTGTTCATCTCCAGCGAACTTCCCGAAGTTATCAACCTGTCCGACAGGATAGTTGTCATGCGCAATGGGCACGTCACAGGCGTTCTGACTCGCGAAGAAGCCACGGAAGAAAAAGTCCTGTCACTCGCCATGCTTGAGGAAACCCGCACTGCATAAAACAAACCGGTGTCAAATTGGTTAACATTTTTTACAAGGAGGCGGGGAGAGTGGAAAAAGTTAACTTCTATGACAAGTATATTCGCCCGTTTACCCATTCTAAAATATTTACCCTCATCGTGCTGTATATTGTAATGGTAATTGTCTTTTCAATCTGGTCAGTACGTGTTGGCAACAATTTTTTTAAGTTCACCACCTTCAGGAATATTTTAAATTCCCTGGTGCTTACGTCATTTTTAACAATTGGTGCAGGCTTTTTGCTGATTGGCGGCCACATTGACCTGTCCCAGTCAGCAATCGGCGCCTTCGGCGGCTTAGTCCTTGCGGCTTCTATCAAAGGCCTGGGACTGCCATGGTATGTAGGTATTATTCTTTGCCTGCTGCTTTGCGCCGTCTTTGGTGCATTAAACGCACTACTGGTCACTAAATATAAATTCCCGGCCTTTATCGCGACTCTGGCCATGTCTCTGATGGCACGCGGTGCGATGTATCTTTTCAGCTCCATCGGCAATAAAGGGCTGGCGTCCCACATTGCCTTTCAGGATGATGTAATCAAATTTATCGGTGCCGGGACTATCGGTCCAATACCGTTTGGCATCATTGTCATGCTGATCTTCTTCATTGTCTACGGGATCATCCTCTCCAAATCCGGATTCGGGATGAAAGTGACGCTGATCGGCGGCAACCCGGTAGCAGCACATCTGGCAGGGATCAACTCCACCGCAATCACTTATATTCTTTTCATCAACAGTGCCGTTCTGGGCGGTATTGCCGGGATCTTCAACACAGCCCGCCTGATGCAGGGCTCCCTGATCGCGCTGCAGACCAACCAGTTTACAGGCATCACTGCAGCCGTCCTGGGCGGCATCTCCTTTGGCGGCGGTGTCGGCGGGATGGGCGGTGCCTTTGTCGGCTTGCTCATACTCAACACCTTCCAGATTGGCATGGGTGTCGTCGGTGTCAACCCGTTCTGGGTAAACGTTTTCACAGGCTTACTTCTGCTCGTCGCACTGGCGTTGGACTTTCTCTCACAGATGCGCGCCCGCAAAGCGCACGCGCTACCATAATTACGGGGAGGGAAAAGTATGCAAAACACATCCGCATTCAAGCGCTTCCTGCGGGGTAGAACCGCGCTTTTGCTGATCCTTCTGATCATTTTAACCTTTGTCACCATGGTCCTCAGCAGCGGTGTACTGGATGGCGAACCGCTTTCCGCCTTGTTCACCAAGGGTTTTATATCCAGCGGCAACCTGATCTTCGTCTTCTACAACCTTGTCGTTCAGTGCCTGATGATGTGCGGGATTGGGCTTGTCCTGATCAGCGGCAACATTGATCTTTCCGTTGCCGGGCAGGCTAATTTGGCAACGATGATTTTTGCCTGGTTTCTCAAGACTTATCCAAACATGTCGTGGGGCATAGCATTTCTAATTGTTATGCTCTTGGCTGTTGTCTTCGGGCTTGCCAATACCTTTCTGGTTAACGTTCTGAAGTTCCCGTCATTCATCGCCACCATCGGCATGGCTTCGATTTACAGGGGCTTGTGCAGCGTGATGACAATGGGCAACAACATCCAGGTAGGCAATCAAAGCTTCCTGAAATTAGGTACTGCCAACATTGGGGGTTACCTGCCGGCAACTTTCCTGTTTGCCCTTGCGCTGGTGGTTGTCTATCAGTTTATCCTCTCAAGAACAACTTTCGGGCGCAGCGTCTACATGTCCGGCGGCAATCCGATTGCGGCACGACTCTCGGGACTTAACCCGGACAAGATTCGCATGATACTCTTCATCAACAACAGTATCCTCGCCGCAATCGGCGGCCTGCTGTGGACGGCACAGATTAAGCTTGCCAGCCCGTCGGCAATTATTTCTTCGGCCCCGGATATGAGCGTCATTTCAGCCTGTATCCTCGGTGGAATATCATTTATGGGCGGCGCCGGCAATCTTGGCGGCGCGCTTGTCGCCCTGCTGCTGCTGGGTGTTTTTGACAATATGCTGGTTGTCATAGGCGTGCAGTCCTACTGGAACGTCTTCGCCCAAGGCTTTCTGCTCGCCGTGGCGCTGGTCATAGACTACATTAACGAAGAGCGCCGGCGCAAGGCAATGTTGCGTGCGGAATTAGAGTCCGCGGAAGCTGCAAAAACGGTAGCGGCTTAACAGCACATGCAACACTCTGCCTTCTCTTCTTTCACCACCAGCCGGGTTGCAGGCATAGTGCCTGTAGCCCGGTTTTATGTCTGCACCGCTTTTTGTTCCCCAAATCCTGTTGCCCTCTGCGGTTTTCCCGGCGCGCAGACCTGCTTTTGTCAAAACTGTTCCTGCCGTGGTATGATATAATGTTTTTAAGGATTATTCCGCCGACAAAAATATAAAGCCGTGACAACAGACAGAAAGGAGTATTAGGATGGGCAGATTTATGGAAAGAGCAGCCAACCGCGATTATTCAAAGGAATGGCAGACTCCGGGAAGCTTTCCCTGGATTATGCAGAGGCCGAAGGAACCAATCCCCAAGCGGGTAATCAGTGTCAGAGACAACTATCTACGCTGCGTCAAGGGCAACCAGCCTTACTGGATGCCGGCATACTTTTACGAAGCAAATATTATCTGGCCGGACGCCATTGAAGAACACCCCGTGCCGGAGGTTGACGGCTATGACTGGTGGGGTGTCTACTGGACCATGGTGGAATCGGTCGGCGGCATGATTACCAAGCCGGGCACCAGGACAATATCCGAATTCTCAAAATGGAAAGAAGAACTGGAGTGGCCCGATTTGTCGCTGGTCGATTTCAAAACAGACGGCGAAAAACTGCAAAAGATGCTGGACCCGGACAGGCCGCATATTTATGAATGCGTGGAAGGCATTTTTGAGCGCCTGCATGAACTAATCCCCTTCGATGAAACCTTGCTGGCTTTCTACGAGGAACCGGAACTGCTGGAAGAATTCTTTCAGAAGATGGCAGACTACAAGATTGAATGCTGCCAGTATGTTTTCAAGTATTACGGCCGCGTGGACGGTGTACTGTACCACGACGACTGGGGAACGCAGCGCGCAGGGTTCTTTTCCAACGAAATGTTCCGCAAGCAGATTATGCCGGCGACGAAGCGCTTCCTTGATTTCGTCAAGAGCCAGGGCAAGTTTATCGAACTCCATTCCTGCGGCAAGAACATCCAGTATGTTCCCATGATGATTGAAATGGGCATTGACATGTGGACACCGCAGTACAACGCCAACGATCTTGACTACCTGTACACCCACTATGGCAAGGACATGACCTTCGCCTTTCCCCTTATCCTGAAGCCAGACTGGCAGGAAGGTGAAATACGCAAAGCAGTCCGTGATTTTGTGGACCGTTATGGCGAGACCGGCCGCGTCATGTGCTGGATTATGACCGAGAACAACAATGCCGAGCAGGAAAAAATCGCCAGGGACGAGCTTTACCATTATTCCCTGGCATACTACAACAAGCTCTACGGCAGAAAGTAACGCAACGGATGCTGCCTTGCCGGAGGATTGTATGCAAAACCAGCTTAACAGTGACGAAAAGAAAAAATTCACTGCCGACCTGGAAAAGCTGAACCACTGGCTGCAGACTGCAGACAAAATCCTGATCGGTGCAGGCGCCGGGCTGACGGCTGCCGCCGGCTTAAGCTACCTGGACGAGGAACTCTTCAAGCAGTTCCAGCCGGAGATGGCAGCCAGGGGCTATCGCTACCCGTATGAGCTTTTCCAGCATGAAGAATGGCCGCAGGCAAGGGAATGGGCTTACCTGGTCAGGCATGTCCATTTCGTCCGCTATGTGTTCCCTCCCTCCGAACTCTACAAAAAACTGCTTAGCATTGTGGAGGGCAAAGACTTTTTTGTCATTACCTCCAACTGCGACCGGCAATTCCTGCGGACGGGCTTCCCCATGGACCGCGTCTTTGAAGCCCAGGGCAGCTACGACAGGGTGCGCTGCATGGCCGGGTGCACAAGGGAAACCTGGGAAATCAAGCCTTACATTGACAAGCTGCTGCCCCTGATTGACCCGGAAACCTTCATGATCGCCGATGAAAACGCCATCCCCCGCTGCCCGTACTGCGGCGCGCCGCTCAACCTGGCCTTCCGAGCCTTCGAAGGCTACAAAAAAGAACGACAGCGCTACTATGACTTTGTGGAAAGCACTGCCGGGAAAAAGCTCTGCCTTCTTGAACTGGGAGTGGGCTTCAACACGCCTGTAGTCATTCGCTGGCCCTTTGAACGCCTGACCTATTATCATAGCAATGCCCACCTGTTCCGGGTCAACAAGGAATACAAGGAATGGCCCGGCCACGGCGGCTATCCTATGGTCCCGGACGCCATAAAGCATGCCGCGACTGAAATGCCCTACGATGCCGCGGATGTCATTGAGCACCTTTATCAAATGCAAGGAAAAGGGCAAGAATCATGACACACGCTGAAAAAAGAATTTACCTGATTCAAGAATTGTTAAAAGAAAACCCAAAGTACAAGGACATAGAAATACCGGCCGACCCAGGGCTGCAGTGGCGGCTTTTGCGCTCCCTGATGAATGTCCGGCCTCCCCTGCCTGCAAGCAAGGAATTCCTGCAAATCCAGGACGCTTATTTGCAGGAGCTGCTTGCCAGGCGGGGAATTGTTGATGCGGACAAACTGGAAAGAACGGCTGCCGACCCCCGCCTTGCCGTCTGGAAGGGCGACATTACCAGGCTGAAAATAGACGCCATCGTGAACGCCGCCAACAGCGGACTGGAAGGATGCTGGCAGCCCTGCCACGACTGCATTGACAACTGCATTCACACCTACAGCGGCATCCAGCTCAGGCTGTACTGCCATGAGCTGATGGTCAAACAGGGGCGCCCGGAACCAACCGGCCGGGCCAAAATCACCCCCGCTTTCAACCTTCCGGCCAAATATATCCTGCACACCGTAGGCCCCGTTATTGACCACCCGCTGACGCAGCAGGACTGCGACCTCCTGGCCTCCTGCTACCGGTCCTGTTTAGAGCTGGCAGCTGCAAACGGCTGCCGCAGCATTGCCTTTTGCTGCATCTCAACCGGCGTCTTCCGCTTCCCCAAAGAAAAAGCGGCAGCAATTGCCATCGAACAGGTAAAAAAATTCCCCGCCCAAAACCCTTCACCTGAATACGTCGTTTTCAACGTATTCACTGCCGCGGACGAGGCTATTTACCGAAAACTTCTGGGATGAGCGGCCACAGCCGCGCAGCCGTAACTATTTGCTTTTGGCAGCCCCAGCTGCTATTGCCTTGTTGTAAAGTTTCATGAAAAAAGCCGCCAGCCGGTTGTCCCAACGCAAAGTTACCGCCTTATGCAGGCAAAGTTCATGACAGCACATACATTCAATACATGCCTTGTAGTCAATCCGTTTTGTCTGCTGCTCAATAGCCTGTACCGGGCAGCTTTCCACGCACATGTTGCAGTTTTTGCAAAGTTTGCTGTCAATATACGGCCGTGCCCGCATAAAATCTATGAACTTCACCACTATGGCAGGGTTCCAATTGCCACTGCGGCGGTAGCGCTTCGGCAGCTTAAACCCCCGCAGGACAGGCGGCTGCACAAAATCGCCTGCAAGCCTGATTTTGTCCAAGTCTGCCGTTCCCAGCCCCCGCTCTTTTACTGTCTGCAGCATAGGTATCTCAGCGATATCCATACCCAGCATGGCTGCAGCTACCGTATCCAGCGCCAGCGGGTCGGTGCTGATAAGGATTTTACCGGCCGGGTAGGCCTGCCCTGCCGTAGGCCCTTCGCCCTGCATGGCAACAATGCCGTCCATTATATGCAGGCCGGCTTTCACCGCCCGGTGGATATCGTAAAGAACGGTACCCAAATCTTTTGGGTCGGGAGCCAGGCGGTGATAGCCGGCTTTTTTCAGACCCGGGATGCAGCCAAACAGGTTTTTCACTGCCCCCGTATACAATGTGGCCGAATGCGTCTTCAGCTTCGGTACGTTGATGACAAAATCAGCATCAAACATGGGCCCGGCCAGGTACATGCCCTCTACTAAGCCGCTTTCCGCTTTAACTTCCACTGCCCCTTCCCTGTCAAAATTCTTAATAACAGCCCCCTCTTCCTCGGCTACCCGGGCAAGGCCGGAGACCTTAAAACTCTGGGCAGTAGGAGCAATTCCGGCAATAGCGCCGCCCGAGCTGTCGCCAATCCAGACCTCGCAGCCAAGATTTTTCAGAATCTGCACCAGCGCCCGCACAAATTCGGCATGCGTAACCGCTGCCGAATCCGCTTTTTTCGGACCAATCAGATTAACTTTCAGCAGGACTTTCATCCCCGGCGCAACAAAGCGCCCCCAGCCGCCAAGCAACTCCATCCCGGCATTAATTTGCGCCTTGATGATCTCCGCGTCATATTCCCGGCATTCTTTAATAATAACATCAGCCATTGACTATCACCCCACCAGCGGCAGTTAGCCGAATAAAACCAGGTAGACATCCATCTCGCTGTTATTTTCACGCAGGAAATCCTCGATGGCGGTGGTTGCCACTTCCATGGCCTGGTCTTTCGGGTAGCCGTAGATGCCCGCGGAGATGAGCGGGAAGGCTACCGATTGGCAGCCGTGCTTTTGGGCAAGCTCCAGTGAAGAAAGATAGCAGCTGCGCAGGAGCTCTTCCTCCCCCTTATTGCCGCCCTGCCAGACGGGTCCCGGTGTATGGATGACGTATTTGGCAGGCAGCCTGAAGCCCGGGGTAATTACCGCCTCGCCGGTACGGCAGCCGCCGATGGCATCACAGGCGGCCTGCATCTGCTCCGCTCCGGCAGCCCTGAAAATGGCGCCGCATACTCCCCCTCCCATCTTCAGGGCAGTGTTTGCAGCATTAACAATGGCATCCACCTGCATTTTGGTAATATCATTCTGAACAATGTGCAGCGGCATGGCGTCCACCTCCAAACATATTTTTTTCGCTTATTTCTTGCAACTGCCTTTTTATTCCTTTTCTGACAGGCGCCGGGCATTCCGGTGGGTCCTCATTTTGACGGCCTGGCCGTTGATTTAGGCGCCTTGCGGCTGAAGGAGGTGCAACTCAAAAAAGCAGCCGCCCTGGCAGCTGCTTTTGCCTTCCCAAACGTCCACTTATTCGTCCGGCAGTATGGGTAAAGCTTTCATTTTCAGTTTGATGTCGTGAAAAGCTTTAAACTGCTTCGCAATTCTGTCCAGGACGGTCTGTGCCTGCTTTTCGTCCACTCCCGGCAGGATCAGGGCAAACTGCGCCTCATCCCATCTGGTCACCACATCGCCCTTGCGCAGGGTTTTTGACAAAACAGCCTCCAGATCGTCCATCACCTTGTTCCTGCGCAAACCCTGCTTCTCGGCAACTGCAGGCGAGATGCTGCCGATGTAGACAGCCTGCTTCGTCCTGTCGCTCCTGCGGCGCTCCAGCTTGTAAATGCTGCGGAAAACTTCTTTGCTGCAAATAAACGCGCCGTCGTCTTTTTCTTCCGCCAGATCCTGCTGCAGAGCCGCCATTTCCTCACTGGCGGCAATTGACTTTGCCTGTATCCGCTTGTAAATGTTGAGCAGTTCCTGCGACGGCTTTACACCGAACTCACGGTAGAGCAGGGATGTTATGTATTCATAATGAACTCGCGCTTTTTTAATTTTGCCCGTCGCAAGCAGCGCCTCCAGGAACTTTGTGTGCAGTTCTTCCTCGTACGGTTCAATTAAGACTGCTTTTTCGCATAAATCCACTATCTCCGCATACCGTTCATGTTTTTTCAGCAGGTTGGCAAAATCCACCACGCACTGCAGGAACAGGTTCCGGTAATAATTGCGGACGGGAATCACCCACTCGTTAAACATGGCCCCGGGCAGGTATTCCCCCTGGTATAAAGACACTGCCTCATAATACAATTCAATGGCCTGGAGGTAATTGTCGTCTTCCTTTGCCTTGGCCAGGTGGTACAAGCGTTCAAATTCATCCACATCCAGCCAGATTTTCTGCTTGTTGTTCCACTGGTAGCAGCCTTGCACAAAGGATATATATTCAGAATCGTCCTCTTCATCCTTCAGCAGCTTCCTAAGCCTGCAAATCTGCGTCCGCACGGCCTGGCGCGGTTCGCTGTAATCATTGTCGGGCCACAGGTTTTCCGCGATGCTTTCCGGCAAAAAGCTCTTGTTCCGGTTCGTCACCAGGTACTGGAAAAGCTCCCACAGGCGGTAGGAACGGTGTGACTGGTCAGACAACACGGTATCGCCCCGCTTGACCAGAAAGCGCCCCAGGGTATAAATCTTGAGGACATTTTCGCGATCATCTATCTTCTTCATTACTTGGCTCATTAATCATTCCACCAGTTATTGTCTGAATTGAGACAGATATAGGTTTCCACACCAGATGGAAACCCCTCTCAAGACAAGCTGTGCCCCGTTTCTTAAATTATTCTCTGTCCGGTTTGGCATTCCTGCCAGTTCTTCGTAGAAAGTTGCAATTTTTTCATATATCATTCATTTTTTCTTAATACATTTAAGAAGCACAGGGCGTTGTCTACCCTGTGCTTCTCTCAAGTACTATTCTTTTTGTTCCCTGCCCCGGCGCTCCAGGAGCAGACCGAAGAGCAGCAGCGCGAAGCCCATCGGCAGCATCAGCAATCCCATGCCATCGGTTCTTGGCAGGTCCGGACCTTTAGGCTCTTCCGGTTCCACTTCAAACTCTTCTTCATCACCCGGGCCCTCAGGCTCTTCCGGTACTTCTTCAAACTCCGTTTCCGTGTAGCGGTTTGTTATGGTGACTATCTTTGTTTCTCCGCTTGCCACGGTATATTGCCCGTCGCCGCTCTCATAACTGTAACCGTCAGGCATTTCTTTAATCTCGCTTACCTTGTAGGTACCCGGCTCGATGTCGTCAATCCGGTAAGGCGTACCCGGCGTCAATTCATATTCGGTACCGTTCACGTCAACAATGAAGGTGACATCTTCATGCTGGTCAGTGATATCATTGCCTGCTTCGTCAATAACAAGCTTTCTCAACACAAGCGCCGCACTGCCACCTTCCGGGGGTTCCGGTGGTACCACGAAATCGGGTTTTGTCGCTTCAAAAACCAGCTGCACCGTCGCCGAAGCTCCCTGGTAATCGTTGCTTGTATCCGCGGGAAACTCTACCACAAAACCTATTTCTTCCACCTGGCCGGCCAGAAGGGACCCCAGATCCAGCATTGGGAATTCCTTCATGGACCCGCGGTGCAGCTCTGCACCCCGGTAGGTCACGGTCATGATCAGCTTGTCAAGCAGGTCGAATCCCTCGGGCGTGTCAAGGCGCTTCAGGCCCATTTTAACGTTAAATGCCTCGCTGCCCTCGTTTTTGATTTCAACTGACGACTCCTTAGTGTCTCCGGGATTCAGGTTTCCCACATCCTCAAACCAGGAGGCACCTACCGGCTCGACTTTAAGGCCCTCGCTGTCTCCGATGACCTTAAAGGCAGGATTGGCGCCGGTCATCCCGGTCAGAGCCATCAAGAGGCCGGAAAACATCAGGATTGTACCGATCACCATGGAAACAGAGCTAAGTATTCGCATTTTCTTTCTGGTTCTCATCCATACTGCCTCCTCGTTTTAGGATGCATCCGAATCTATCTGCAACGCCCGCAGGCCGCTGCCCGGCCGGGGCTTTTGTTTGCGAATTTATTGGGGTATTCTGCGGCACACACCCTGGTGTGCCGCAGAATACCGAATTGCAGTAATTCGAGTGGTGTGAGAGTTCCGTTTATGCTTGACGGGCATT
>JAAYMN010000095.1 GCA_012521345.1 Bacillota bacterium | reverse complement strand
ATTTTCTATCCGGGAAAACGTCTTCAGGCTCCCATGCCCTTGGTATTCTGGTTCTCACCACATCTCCCACTATCTCTTTTTCATAGATATCAAAGGCCTTGCCCACAACTCCCATCCGCACGGCCAGCCTGGGCTTCAGTCCCCTTTGCACGGTTTTCAGGCAGGATATTATGCCCCGCAAGTCAACGGCTTTGCTAGAGATTTCACTGTGTTCCGCCTTGGCTTGCAGGTCCAGAAACAGACCTGCAAACTGGCTTAATTTTTCCTCATCGGCCGTAGGAAACTCCGCTTTCAGGATAAGCATTAATTTTTCCTTGTCCAGTTTGGGAATATCCACTACAAGAAATCTTGACACCAGTGCTTCATTTAGCTCCTTTGTCCCCGCGTATTCATAATTCATGGTAGCTATAAAGCGTGTGGCCTCGTGCAGGGCAATCTTTTCATAGCCCGGTATGTCAATAAATCTTCTGTAATCAAGCGCGGAATGGAGCACTACAATGGCATCGTTTTTCGCCATGTTGATCTCATCAAAAAACCCGAATCCTCCATGCTCCACGCAGGCGTAGACAGCCCCCTTCCGCAGCTGGACGCGGTTGTCGATAAAAGTATCGGTGCCAATTAATGTTGAGCTGTCCGTATTGATATGAAAGGAAACATTCCATTGCGGCCTTCCAAACAACTGGCAAAGGTTATCCGCCAGAACGTTTTTCCCTATCGCTTTAGGCCCGCAAATCAATATGTTTTGCCCCTCCAGCAGTGCCGCGATGCACATTTCCCAGACATCTTTCCCATAAAAAAAAGTCAAGTTCCGGGGGATGCGGTCGCGATAATTTTCATCCACCTTATAGTAATCTCTAAAATAAACGGCATCATCAACCAGTTTTTGATTTACGCCGTTCTCCTGCAGAAACTCTATCAATTTCATAGTGCCGCTCCTTTTGTGCTCAGAACTTTTTTGCCTATTTAATTTTATTATATCATTTTTCATAGTGTTTTCATTGCAGAAGGCACATAACAGCTTTTATTTTTTCCCACGGTTTTAAGTATTGTATCTTGGGAAAAGCACAAAATAATCACAAAACGGATAGGAGTTGGTTTAGTGATTATACGGGACAGGTTTACGCTGGGAGTGCTGGCAGGCATTGTAGCAACCGTTCCTGCCTTGATAGTAAACACACTGTCGGTAGCCTTGGGATTTGCCAAGTGGTACAGTCACCAGATTGGCGGCAGCATATATCTTCACCCGGGCCTTACCGATTCACCTTAAGGCGTCATTCTGGGGCTTTTAATCTGGCTAATACCGGCAATGATTCTTGGAATCATAGCATCCTATGTTATCCGGGAAACAGGTGAGGATTTTTGGTGGTTAAAAGGAATTGCCGTTACAATGATTTGCATGCATCTTATTATCTACGGCTTCCTGTATAGCTTGGGAGGCGCAACCATAGTCCCCTTTGATTTTGCCACGAATCTCTCCATTTATTTTGAAAATATTATCTACGGGTTGACTCTGGGCTATCTTGTAAAGCGTTGGGGAAAAGTCACTGCTTCCTGAAAATATGCCTAAAGCGCAGAAGACTGCCGGGGCATGTGCGGACAGCACCAAGGCCTCACAGCAGTCATAATTGCTTGTGCTTTTGCAAAAATCCAATGGCATCTTCTTCATCAAGCGGCCTGCTGATAAGATATCCCTGAATTTTATCGCAGCCGTGTTCTTTTAAATACTGCAGCTGGATATGGTGCTCAACTCCCTCGGCAATTGTGCGCTGCCCCAGTTTGTGAGATATTGAAATAATATCGCTTGTTATTGCTTTATTTAGATTTGCAACCAAGAGCTTGTCAACGAAATACTTGTCAATTTTCATATAATCTACTTTCAACTCATTCTCCCTGGCCAGAGATGAATAGCCGGTTCCAAAGTCATCTATAGCTATTTGGAGCCCCGCTTCCCTCAATTCCTCAAGAATACTGTTGATGCTGTCAAAATCGGAGGTGAAGACCGATTCCGTAATTTCAATGCAGACATTCTCCGGGTTAATCTGCATATCGTTCATTAATTCATACATCCTGCTTGTAAAATCAGGCTGCAGCAGCTGAATAACAGAAATATTAATAGTAACTTTAATCTCATCATAGCCGTGCTCATTGAGCTTGTTTAAAAAACGAAATGCTTTGATTATCACTTTTTCACCGACAGGATGAATGAGTTTTGTTTTCTCGGCAATGGGAATGAATTCCAGGGGCGGCACCGGTCCGAGCTTTTCCGTCTTTAATCTGGCCAGCGCCTCAAAGCCGAAAATTGAGCCTGTTTTTAGATTTATAATCGGCTGATACTGCAAAAACAAATCATTACCGGCATAATCATCCGCCGCTATAGTACCTAAAGCTTCCATAATCTCTCTTTCGCGGTTAACTAGGGCTTCCAGTTCTTCATCGTAAAAACATATTTCAAAATCTTTGCCAAACAGGCTGACATACCTTTCCGAAGCAATCAGGATTCTTGTCATAAGTGATTCAACATCTTCCTCATTTTGGTTCTGGTCCACTTCAACAATCCCAATCCCAACGCTTATCCTGTCTGTCACAAACAGGGATCCCAAAGTCTCTATAATAACATCGCAGAAATCAACAAGCTCGTTTTTGTCTTTGTAGTCAAAAAGATAGAAAACAAAGCGATTCTCCCGCGGCTGGAACAAAAGACGGTTATCTGTGCAATGCCGGCTAAGTGCTTCAGCGGCTTTTTTTATCAGGTTCTGAGAATACATGAACCCGTAATTGGCCGCCAGCAACTGAATCATACTTAAGTCAATGCCAATGAGCGCCATTTTGGATCTTTTCTTAAGCGCGAGATCCTTTTTAAGCAGTGACACAAGATACTCGCGATTATACAATCCCGTCCACCTGGCGTGCTCACTGCTATATCTCAGGGCGTCCTCAATTGCCTTTCGATCTGAAATATCAAGAACAATTCCTTCCAGCGCTTCAACCTCACCCTCATCGTTATATATACCCTGCCCAAGCTCCAGAACCCACTTCTTCTCGCCGGCAGCGGTAACAATTTCATATTCATATTTAAACGGCTGCTTTGCCTCCAGGATCCGCTTCCACTCTTTATACAGGGCTTCACGGTATTCGGGGGAGATAATATCATTAAAGGACAGGTCCCTGTTGTACAGCAGGCTTTCCGGACGATAACCGGTGAGGTTGTATCAGCCTTCGGAAACATACTGCATTGTCTAGTTGCGATCGTAATTGCACCTGTATGCAAGTCCCGGCAGGTGGGAGAGAAATACGGATTTGCTGCGTTCACTCTCATGCAGTGCTTCCTCAACCGCCTTGCGGTTGGTGATATCCTTGTCCAGGCGGATATAGGTGCCCGGCTGAACATTTGCCAAAGTAAGCGGGGCAACGATGCTGTGTACCCAAACTATCGAACCATCCGGTTTTATGTAGCGCTTGTCCATTGAATAAACCTTAATTTCTCCTGCCCGGAGTCTCCTAGAGTTTCTCATCTCCTCTTCCAAATCATCCGGATGGGTAATCTTTGCCAGGCTTGATGAAATGAGTTCTTCCCTTGTCCTGCCCGTAATTTGCTCATACAACGAGTTAATCCTTACAAAAACCTCATCATAGCACTTCGGGGCACTGCTGCGCGTAATTGCTGCTCCCACAGGAAGTTGATCGAGAAGCATGTCAATGTCAAGCATCTTTACGCCCGGCTGCTGCGCAAGCGCCTGCTCTGCCCGCAATAGCGCAACATGAACATCAATTCTTGCTTTCAGCGGACTCACGTGAATTGGCTTGCGGATATAGTCTGCCGCACCAAGCTTCAGTCCTTTGCTTTCATTTTCCGGTTCATCAGAAGCAGTTAATATAATGGTACGCAATTTTCGGAACCGCTCGTCCCCCTTTAGGGATTTAAGAACCTGAAAGCCATCCATCTTAGGCATGTCCAGATCAAGTATAAGCAGGTTAATCCCATCATCCTCCTCAAGCATCCGCATGGCTTCCACACCGTCGCAAGCGGTTAATACGCAATATTCCTCCAGCGCGTTTTTAATAATTAACCTGTCAGACGCCGAGTCATCAGCTACCAGTATCTTAATTAGCATTATTAATCCCCCTTCTGCCGGCCTGCACTCACTTGCTGTTGGCATAGCCACTGCTGGAGTTAATATTCTAAATTTTCAGAAAGATAAATAAAGAGGCATATTGTCGAATGCTGTCAATTGTACTGGTATATTTTAGAATTATATCATTATATTTTGAAATGTCAATTTCATTTTTACCAAACTTAAAAACCGGCAACAGTATAATTTTACCAAGACGCCTATGCATGTCCAATCCCGGGAATCGCCCAAGGACAGCAAATTTTAGCAGGAATTCTAATAGCTGGGAAGAATATGCCTTT
>JAAYMN010000006.1 GCA_012521345.1 Bacillota bacterium | reverse complement strand
GCGGGGCTTGCGGAAGCGGCCAAGGGCCTGAAAGCCACCCGTCCCACCGCCGTCAACCTGTCTTGGGCGGTGGAAAGGATGCTCAATGCAGCCAGGGCACAGGGAGGACGCAATCCGCAGCAGGCGGCTGAAATGCTCTGGGAGGCAGCGGAAAGGATCGCAGCCGAGGATATTGCCGTCAATAAAAAAATCGGCGCCAACGGTGCAAAGCTTCTGCCCCAGGAAGTCCGCATTCTGACCCATTGCAATGCAGGAGCCCTGGCAACGGTTGGTTACGGGACTGCCCTGGGCGTCATCCGCAGCGCCGTGGCGGCAGGCAAGAAAGTTAGCGTTTTTGCCGATGAGACGCGGCCTTACCTGCAGGGAGCGAGGCTTACCGCCTGGGAGTTGATGCAGGACAATATTCCCGTTACTTTAATTGCGGACAATATGGCCGGCTATCTTATGCAAAAGGGGGCAGTTGACGCGGTCCTTGTAGGAGCGGACAGGATTGCCGCCAACGGGGACGTGGCTAACAAGATCGGCACCTATTCCCTGGCTGTCCTAGCGCGGGCCCACGGGCTGCCTTTTTACGTGGCCGCACCGCTATCGACCTTTGACCTCACGCTTGCCACCGGAGACGACATACCCATAGAGGAGCGCGCTGCAGCTGAGCTGACGGAAATCGCCGGCGTCCGGATCGCCCCGGAAAATGTTGCCGTCTATAATCCTGCTTTTGATGTAACACCGGCCTCCTTGATTACGGCCATTATCACGGAAGCAGGTGTTATTGCGGAACCGACGGCGGAAAAAATAAAAAGCTTGTTTGCGGTGAAGAGCCATGACTGATCTCAGGGAAACTGTTTTATGGGCGGCAAACCGCCTCTGCCAGGACAGGCTTGTGGTCGGCACCTGGGGCAATGTCTCCGCCCGCGAGGAAAACTGCTTTTGGATTACCCCAAGCGGTATGCCTTATGAGTCGCTCACTGTCTCCGATTTGGTCTGCCTGGATCTGGAGAGCGGTGAATCCCGGGGAAGGTGGAAGCCATCATCGGAATGGCGGCTGCATGCGGCTTTTTACCGTCATCGCCCGGATATAATGGCTATAGTGCATACCCACAGCATTTTTGCCACCGCCTTTGCCGTGGCCCGCAAAACTATCCCTGCGGCGGTGGAGGATCTGGCCCAGGCTGTTGGGGGCAGTGTGGAAGTGGCGCCTTATGCACTGCCCGGCACGGAGGAACTGGCAAAAAACGCAGTGCAGGCACTGGGCAAAAAAAACGCCGTGCTTTTGGCCAATCACGGCTTGGTGGCTGTAGCCGGAGCAATGGAGGAAGCGCTGAAAATTTGCCTTCTGGTGGAGAAAACGGCAAAAATTGTGCTCCTGGCCAACTCCCTGGGGTCTGTCAGCCTCTTGAGCCAGGAAGATATCGATAAAATGCGCCATTTTTACCTGTGGTCCTACGGACCGGAAAAAGGCGGGGAGGAAGAGGCATGAAAACCTTAATTCAGGACGTGGCAGTTATTACGGTAAACAGTAAAAATGAAGTCTTGAGCCACGCGGATGTTGTTATTGAAAGTGATAAAATCAGCTATGTGGGGCCGACAAAAGCATGGCAGGCCGATTTTACGGAAGTCATTGACGGGCGGGGAAAACTTGTTACTCCCGGCTTTGTTAACGCCCACGGCCATGCCGCCATGTCACTGCTGCGCTCCTATGCCGACGACATGCCCCTGATGCAATGGCTGGAGAAACGCATCTGGCCGGTGGAGGCCAGATTGCAGCCGGAAGACGTTTACTGGGGCACTTTGCTTGCTATTGCCGAAATGCTGAAAGGCGGCACTACCACCTTTACCGACATGTACTTTTACATGGACCAGGTGGCCAGGGCGGCTGACGAGGCCGGCATCCGTGCCGTTCTTTCCCGGGGGCTGGTGGGCGTGGGGAATGAGGCAGAAAGCGGACTGCAGGAAAACAAGGAATTCGTCCGCCAGTGGCATGGCCGGG
>JAAYMN010000094.1 GCA_012521345.1 Bacillota bacterium | reverse complement strand
CGCGCGCCAGCGTCGCCCCTCACGCAGGGGCGTGGATTGAAACGCATTTTGTCCAGCATTGTGTACAATATACTAAGGTCGCCCCTCACGCAGGGGCGTGGATTGAAACCACATTTACGCAATGGAATGTAGATTAAACCGGCTCGTCGCCCCTCACGCAGGGGCGTGGATTGAAACCTGCCACCCCATACACAAACCCTGACCGATACCGTCGCCCCTCACGCAGGGGCGTGGATTGAAACTTGTAGCAGAAGGTTGGAACAGATTTTTGTCCCGTCGCCCCTCACGCAGGGGCGTGGATTGAAACTGGGTAGGAGTGGATATGTACTCCGGCCTGAGCTGTCGCCCCTCACGCAGGGGCGTGGATTGAAACGCGTGTCAAGTTTGTGGTTGTACGGAGGCCGAGCGTGACCCCTCATTCAAGGGAGTGGATTGGAATCGGTAATAAAAAACAGGCAGGAGCTTTGCTGATGCAAGCTCCTGCCTGTTTTTTTGTTGAAGGTGTTTGTTTTAGATGTGGACAGCGGCCGTGAAGGCGCCGTTGACTGCGGTTGAGATGTTGCCGACTTCTTTGGCGTCGCCGACAATGTGGACTTCGGTTTCGGGAGCGCTGTGGCGGAGAGAGTCGACCACATCGTAGAGCGGTACCATGCCGACGGACAAGAGGACGGTGTCGCAGGGGAACTCAACCAGTTCGCCTGTTTTCAGGTTGCGGCAGATAACCTTGTCGTCGAGGACTTCTTCGAGGCGAGTCTCCAGGTGGAGCGGAATGTTGTACTCTTCGAGCTTGGCAAACAGGTCGCCGGCGGCATTGCGGACGCTCTTGCGCAGGTTCATGAAGTGGGTTTCGGCATCCTGGAGTTCAATAAGGGTGACTTTCTTGCCGGCCATGCCGAAGTCGATGGCCGCCTCCATGCCGATGCTGCCGGCGCCGATGATGACGATATTGTCACCGACGGGCACTTTGCCCAGCTCGGCATCGGGAGCCCAGTGGACGTGCGGCTTGTCAATGCCGGGGACATTGGGGATGATGGGCTTGGCACCCACGGCGATGATGATGGCATCATAGGCACCCTTGTCCAGGATTTCCTTGGTGGCTTCCGTGTTGAGATAGATTTTCGCGGGAGCTTTTTCAGCCTGGCGGACGAGCCACTTCAGGTAGTCCTGCAAATCGATCTTGAAGGGAGGCGCCGCTGCGCCGATGAGGGAGCCGCCGAGCTGTCCGGTTTTTTCAAAGAGGGTTACGTCATGGCCGCGTTCGCAAAGTGCCAGCATGGCCTGGATGCCGGCGGGGCCGCCGCCGACTACGGCAACTCTCTTCTTGACGGGAGCCTTGGGTACACGGCCGTCTTTAAACTCAAAGACCATATGCAGGTAGGGGTTGACGGCACAATTGAGGGGCCGCGGCGGGAACAGGCGGCCGGCGCAGGCATCGCAGCGCAGGCAGGGCCGGCGGTCTTCCGGCCGGTTCATGGCATATTTCCTGGGCATCTCAGGGTCTGCCATGAGGGCGCGGCACATGGCTACAAAGTCCGCCCAGCCGTTGCCGATAATTTCTTCCGCCATGTCGAGGCTGACTATGGAGCCGACGGCCGAGACCAGCAGGTCGGGGTATCTTTCTTTGACCTTGCGGGCATAATGGACGTTGAAGCCTCTTTCCATCATGTAGTTCTGGCACCAGTTGCGGTAATATTTGAAGTCAAAGTCGCTGTGCAGGCCGGCGGAGACATTGAGGATATCGATATAGTCTTTCAGCATGCCGATAAGTTCCAGGGTTTCTTCAAAGCGCATGCCTTCCGGTGCAATTTCATCGGCGGAAATACGGAAGTCAATGATAAAATCGGGGCCGACCTTTTTACGGATGGCCTGGCAAACTTCAATGGCGAAACGCGCCCTGTTTTCCAGCGACCCGCCGTATTCATCAGTCCGTTTGTTGTAAAGCGGGCTCATGAACTGGGAAATCAGGTTGCCGTGGCCGCCGTGGACAAGGCAGATTTTCATGCCCGCTTCTTTCATGCGGAAGGCGGCATTAGCGAATTTTTCCACTGTTTCGGCAATTTTTTCGTGTGTCATTTCTATGGCAGGGATGGGATCGCGGCCTGCTTTTTTGGCCCGCGTTATTTCACTGGCAGTGATGATGGGTGATGCACTGTAGGGAGGGTGGCCTACGGCTTCAAAGGGCGTGTCCTTACCGTTATGGTTGATTTCCAGGGAAGCAAGGCATCCGTACTGGGCAGCCATTTCTGTATACCAAGAAAGCGGCAGGATGCATTTATCGTCGATTAAATCAAGCTGGGTAAGTTCGTCAAAGCATTCGCTGCGGTCAATGGAGGCGTTGCCGACGTATAATATGGCGGCGCCGCCGCGGGCGAACGGACGCATCCAGTCCACAAAATCGCGTGTTACATAGCCATCCTGGCTGGCTACGTTGGGAGATATTGGCGCCATTATGATACGGTTTTTAATGTCGATTCCTCTGATTCTGATAGGTGAAAATACATGCTTGTACTTTGAACCCATACCGATAAACCCTTCCTTTCCAATTTTTTTAAGGTAATCATATATCATAATTGTAACACTATTCTAATGATAAAGGCAATGCCTTTCCTGCTTTACGCCGGAGCTGATACTGCCCGGTATAAAAAGGCAGCTTGATGGTGGAAAAAAGTGCTTGACAAAATTTCTGCTCTTTGGTTAAATTATCGGTAATATTAGAAACGCAGTGACAGGGACCCAGTAGACATGGTCAGTGATTGCAGAGAGCCGGTGGATGCTGCGAACCGGTATCAGGTCCATGTTGAAATTACCCCCTCGAGCGGCGGACCGAAACTGCAGTAGGCTCCGACGGAGACCCACCGTTACAAGAGGGTTAAGGCATAACCCGGCAAAGGGCGTGCCGAAAAAGAGCGGACTTTGCAAAGTCAATTTGGGTGGTACCGCGGAAACAATTCCGTCCCGAAAAGGGGCGGATTTTGTTTTTGCGGGAGCAGGCAGTACGGTGCGACGGCAGGTAGAACGGTAGGCAAAACGGTGATACTACAGGTAGCAGGGAGGAACGGTAAAATGGTTATTGTGTTGCAGAAAGGCGTGACTGATGAGCAGATTGAGGAGGTGTCTGCCCGCTTAAGGCAGGCCGGGCTTGGTGTCCATCTTTCGCAGGGTCACTACCGGACAATAATCGGTGCCATCGGCGATGAAAAGAAGGTGAGGGAGATGGGCCTGGAGGCGCTGTCCTATGTGGAAAAAGTGCTGCCCATTACCAAGCCTTTCAAGCTGGTGAGCAGGGAATTCCAGGAGGAAGATTCCACATTTACAGTGGGCGACTGCACCATCGGCGGCAGGCAGCTTGTGGTCATGGCCGGCCCCTGCGCAGTGGAAAGCGAGGAACAGCTGCTGGAGGCGGCCTACGGCGTCAAGGCGGCCGGTGCGCAGATTCTGCGCGGCGGCGCCTTTAAACCGCGGACTTCGCCCTATTCTTTCCAGGGGCTGGAGGAAAAAGGGCTAAAGCTTCTGGCCAGGGTGCGGGAGAAAACGGGCCTGCCTGTTGTGACGGAAGTGATGGACCAGCACACGGTTGGCCTGGTGGCGGAGTATGCCGATATCTTGCAGGTGGGGGCGCGCAATATGCAGAATTTCTACCTCCTGCGGGAGCTGGGCAGGCTGGATAAGCCGATCCTGTTGAAAAGGGGCATGTCCGCCACGGTGGAGGAATGGCTGATGGCCGCGGAATACATCGTGTCCGGCGGCAATCACAAGGTAATTCTCTGTGAACGCGGCATTCGCACTTTCGAAACATACACGCGCAACACCCTGGATTTAAGCGCCGTGCCCGTGCTGAAGCACCTGACGCACCTGCCGGTAATCGTTGACCCCAGCCACGGCACGGGCAACTGGCGCTGGGTGCCGGCCATGAGCCGGGCGGCGGTGGCCGCCGGAGCGGACGGGGTGATGGTGGAAGTGCACCCGTGCCCGGAAAAAGCTTTGTGTGACGGCGCCCAGTCCCTGACGGTGGAGAAGTTTGCCGAGATGTGCCGGCAGCTGGCGGCCGTGGCCGGCGTGTGCGGCAGGATGCTGCCGCAGGTGACGGCATGAAGGTGCTCTTTCGGCGGGCAGCTCTTCTGGGAGTGGGAATGGTGGGTGGGTCGCTCGGCCGGGCGCTTTTGGCAAAGGGCCTTGCCGAGGAAGTGATCGGCTATGACCAAAATCCCGGTGTGCTGCGCCGGGCGCTGGCGCTGGGGGCAGTGACGGGGGCGGCGGAGACGGTCGCCTCCGCCGTACGCGGCTGCGATTTGGTAGTGCTGGCCGCACCGGTGCTGGCGGCGCAGGAATTGCTGGCGAAAGCGGCGCCCTACCTTGCTCCGGGCTGTATCGTTACGGATGTCTGCAGCACAAAGGCGGAGATTGTGGCGCGGGCGGCAAAAGTTTTGCCGCCTTCCGTCTCCTTTGTGGGGGGACACCCCATGGCCGGCTCGGAAAAGCAGGGCGTGGAAGCGCTGGCGGAAAACCTGTTTGAAAATGCGGTTTATGTACTGTGCGGCGGAGAGGAAGCGGCGCGGGCAAAAATAAAAGCCCTGGTCCGGGGGCTGGGCGCGCTGCCCGTGGAAATGTCGCCCGAGCGGCATGACTATGTGGTGGCGGCCGTCTCCCACCTGCCCCACCTGGCGGCCGTGGCACTGACCAACACAGTGGCCGGCCTGCAGGGG
>JAAYMN010000093.1 GCA_012521345.1 Bacillota bacterium | reverse complement strand
GTAGTCGCTGTGCGTCCCCTGCATCATTCCTGTCAGGGAGTCGACAATAAGCCTCCCTCTCATGTCGTAAACCCTAATTTGCGTGCCGGTAGTTGAACCAACGTACATGGTGGACAGGCGAATGGCCTGCCAGGATGTACTCCGGCTGTAGAGCTCGGCCAGGGTATCCAGGATGAGGCGGTTTTGTTCTTCCTGGACTGTGCCCAGGTAGCGCGTGAAGTTAAAGGTAAGGGCCAGGTTGATCAGGACGGCAACCAGGATAATACCGCCCACAGCCAGGGCAACCATGGACAGTGTGATTCTCCTTGTCAGGCTGGATTGCATTTTAATCACCTACAAACTTATAGCCGACGCCATACACAGTCCGGATGAAACGCGGCTGCTCGGGGTGCGGCTCCAGTTTCTGCCGCAGGTTTTTTATGTGGCTGTCTATGGTGCGGTCAAAGCCGGTCGCATAGACTCCCTGGACAATATCCATCAGTTCGCCGCGGGAAAAAACGCGTCCCGCATTTTTCGCCAGGGCCACCAGCAGCTTGTATTCCGTGGCTGTCAGCTCTATGCTTTTGCCGTCAAAAGTTACTTCATGCCGCAAGGTGTCTATTACCAGTTTCCCGTCGGCAAATTCCAGCACATCGGCCAAAAGACCTGGGGCGTTGCGTGCCCGCCGCCGCACGGCCAGGACGCGGGCCACCAGTTCCCCGGGGCTGAAGGGCTTGACGACATAATCGTCCGCACCCAGTCCCAAGCCCAGGATCCTTTCCTCCTCCGCCCCCTTGGCTGTCAGCATAATAATGGGGACGTTGTTGCCCGCCCGGCGCAGGCGTTTTGTTATCTCTTCCCCGCTCAAGCCCGGCAGCATCAGATCGAGCACAATAAGGGAGTAATCCCGGCTTTGGGCCAGCTGCAGCGCCTGCGGGCCGTCCGCCGCCGTCTCGACGGCAAAACCTTCTTTTTCCAGGTAAGCACGAATAACATGGGTAATTTTTTCTTCATCATCCACCACAAGGATTTTTTCCATGCTCATCCGCTCCGGACCTTTTTCTTTACTATAAAACAAGAGAAAAGCCGGCACAAGTCCGGCTCTTCAGACAAAAATTTCTGCTATGCATCCGGTATGGTGACAGCGTTTTGCCGGTATGCGGGGCACCTCCTGCAACCGCCCCGGCCCAATGCCAGGCCGCGCCCGGAGCCGCCGAAACCGAACCTATAATTGCCTGCATCCATCTGCTGCCTGCAGTATTCATGTATTTCCGAAAGTCTCGCTTTAATGCTTGCCGCTTCTTCTCCCGTAATCAGACCGGCTTCAGCCTGTTTGTCCACAATATGCCCGCGCAGCGCAAACATTTGCTCGTACAATTCCCGCAGTTCGCTTTTTCCGGACTCTGCCAGCGCCAGGGCGGCCGGCACGGCTCCCACCGTCAGCAGGACGACTCCAAGCAAAATCGTCAATCTTTTCTTCATGCCACACACCTCCTTTTTTGCCTGCCCCCTCTATCATACCCCTGAGCTGTGCAGAAATTATGGAGAAAATATGGAGATTTTGTGGAGATGTGCGGCAGAAGCAGGGAACTTTAAAATTCAACGACTGACTTGTAGTCCTTCATTAACACCGAATGCACCTTCTCGTCCAGCTCTTCCAGGGTCCACTTTTCCTTGCCTTCTTTGGTAATCTCGTTGACGGGCACGGGGTTGGTAAAAACAGAAATCCTGTTGCCGGCTACCGAGAAGATGGCGCCGCTGATATTGGCCGCCTTGTCGGTGCACAGATAGGCGATGAAGGGTGCCAGGTATTCAGGCTTGGGCGTAATCTCGATGGGGAAATTAAATTTCGGATCCAGAAAGACGCTGTCCTCCGTTCCGCGAAATGCCCTTTCATGCGCTTCCAGCTCCACGGAAGCCCGCGTATAGGCAAAGGGAGAAATGGCGTTGCAGGTAATATTGTAGCGGTAAAGCTCCATGGCCACGGCCCGTGTCAGTCCCACGACGCCGGCATTGGCCGCACAGTATTCCGCATGCCTGATTACGTCGCCCAGGAAAGCCCGGGAAGTGGTGTTGACAATGCGGCCCCAGCGCTTTTCCTTCATATAGGGAACGGCATGGCGGATCACATTAAAATGGCCTTTTGGCTTGGTGTTGTTCACATGGTCCCACAGCTCCGGCGTAATTTTGTCCACCGGGCTGAAGCCGAATGACCCGGCGATGTTGACCACAATATCAATGGAGCCGTATGTTTTGACAGCCGTTTCCACCAAGTCGGCCGCTACCTGGAAGTCGGAAATGTCGCCGAAAAACGGGGTGGCTTCACCGCCTGCATCCCGGATAGCCTTGGCCGTTGTTTCCGCATCGCCCGATAATTCGGCCATCATTTTTTCCGTCCATTCCAGGTCGGCAGGGCTCAAGTGGGCAAGATCCCGCTCCGTCAGCTGGGCATAACCGGTGGAGTGGCGGCGGCGGTTATTGGTTACCACCTTCACGCCCTGTTCGGCCAGATACATGGCCACAGCCCGGCCGATTCCCTGCCCCGAGCCTGTAACAATAGCTACTTTACCTTTTAGCGAAAGCGACACTGTCGTCTCCTCCTTAACTATGAAATCTTTTCCCGCTCTTATTATTGTAACATAAATTACCGTTTGCGAGCTATCCGGTTTTTTCCGGCAAATGGCATCTGCCCCTCCTTTTACCCAGGTCGGGCTGCCGGCAGGCAGGCGCAAGGCGGTACTGTTCCGGCGAAAAAAGGCATTCCGGCAGCAGGGAAAATGGGAAAGCATGCGAATAAGTTTCCTGGGAGGTGTTTCTCGATGCGTGTCATCGCCCTCAATTTTGCCGACGCCGATTTCACCACGCCCGGC
>JAAYMN010000092.1 GCA_012521345.1 Bacillota bacterium | reverse complement strand
TGCGCGCCGGCAGGCTGCCGGCGGCCACGTACCTGCCAGCCGTTCAAGCACCCCCCTGTCGCCCCCTGACAGCATCATGCCGCTCTGAGGGATTGTCTGCAACAGTAAAACATCACGCAAAATCAGGGTGGCATCATCAAGCAGCGCCGGCAGGTTCTCTTCCCCGGCCAGCACTGCGGCCTGCTCGCTGATGCGTGCAAGTTTCGGCAGCCCGGCCAAAAAAGCGGCTGCTTTTTGCACTTGCTCTGCCCTGCCTTTTTCATCCGCAAGCTGCAGTATGCGCGCCGGTATTCCCTCCGCCCGCAGCATAATTTCCCAGGCACTGTCGGCAGCGGCCGCCAGGCCGCAATAACGCAACAATTCAGCCGTACTGTTCAAATCCATTCTGCCCACAGGATAGTGCTGGCAGCGGGAACAGACTGTCTCCGGCAAATCTCCCGGCCGGGACGCAAGCAGGATAAATACAGTGCCGGCAGGCGGCTCCTCCAGTACTTTCAGCAGGCTGTTGGCCGCTTCCAGCGTCATGGTATCGGCCTGGTCCAGGATAAAAATCTGGAATCTGCCCTGCCGCGGCTTCAGGTGTGCATATTTTTTCACTGCCCTGATCTGTTCAATCCTGACAGATTTTCCTTCAGGACCGAGCCAATGGATGTCGGGATGAATTTTTTTCCCGGCCGCCAGGCAGGAAGGGCAGCTGCCGCAGCCGGCAAGTTCCGGATATTGGCAGTTCAGAGCGGCGGCCAGGGCTTCTGCCATAGTTTTTTTACCGATCCCTTCCGGGCCGGAAAAGAGATAAGCATGGGCAGTTTTCCCCTGGCGGACAGCTTCCTGCAGGGTATGCACCAGTTCTTTGCGTCCAAAAATTGCGTCCCAAACCATCAATTTCCCTCATTTATCCGTTATTATACACCGAAGTGCTCCTTATTTCTCCATTTTTTTCAGCAAGGGAGCCAAATCTTCCCAGATGCGGGCAAAAAGCTCGTCCGGAGGCCGGGCAGCGTCGAGAACGCGGATTCTTTCAGGGAAAAACTCTGCCAGTTGCAGAAAGCCTTCGCGCACCCTGCGATGGTAGGCTAAGGGCTTTTGCTCCACCCGGTCGGCGGCAGCCTCTCCTCTTCTTTTCTGTCCCACCTCCGGCTGCAGGTCAAGAATGTAAGTTCTGTCCGGCATGCACTCCTGCACAGCCTTGCGGTTTATTGCCAGGACAAAATCAAAGTCCAGCCCGCCGCCGGCAGCCTGGTAAGCCAGGCTGGAATCAAGAAAGCGGTCGCAAATCACAAGTTTCCCGCTCGCCAGGGCGGGGGCGATTACTTCATGCACAAGCTGCGCGCGGGAAGCTGCATACAGAAAAGCTTCCGTCAGTGCCGTCATGGTGCAAAAACGGGGGTTCAGAAGGATAGCGCGGATTGCATCTCCCGCGTCCGTCCCTCCGGGTTCCCTGGCAGTCACAGTCTCAAGGCCAAGGCTTTGCGCCCGCTCCACCAGCAGCTTGATCTGCGTACTCTTCCCCGCGCCGTCCAGTCCTTCCAGCGTCACAAAAAGACCTTTTTTCATAGTTTTTTACACCTCGGCAATTACCCGGACCTGTTCCTGTTCGTCCATGCCATGGACAGCAACACCGGCTTTCCGCGCGGCCAGCAGATATTCAACCACGGCAGACGTAATCTCCTCCCCGGGAAAAACCAGCGGGATTCCCGGCGGATAGCAGACAAGCGGCGCAGCGGCCACCAGACCCGCCGCATCCGGCAAAGCCGCCAAAGCGGAGGGAAGAAACCATGCTTCCCGCGGCGTATACCGGGCGGGAGGCAGGGCAGGCAGCGGCGGCAGTCGCATGTTCTTTTCCCTTACAGGCGGCATGTCCTGCAGGCAGGCGGCCACCCTTTCCGTCCAGTCCGGCTTGTAACCCGGCCCCACAATGGCAAGGACGGCATGCGGCTGCATGAACTCCACTTCAATTTTACAGGCGGCAAGCAAACTGCCCAGTTCAAGTCCGTCCACCCCCGCCCGGGCGGTCATGATCGTAATGCGAGTTTCGTCCAGGGAAAAACCCAGCCGAGCCATGTCCTCCGCTGCAAGCAGCGGAAAATGCGCCGCCAGCACACGGCGCAATTTGCGCGCCTGCGCAAGCATTTCCCGCACCACTTTTTCCCCCTGGAGGGCCATGCGCCGCCTGACTGCGTCCAGACTGGCCAGCAGCGGATAAGGAGGACTGGTGGTCTGTACCGCCTGCAGTGCGTCCTGCAGGCGCCGGCGGTCCACACGGCTGCTGTGGCAATGCAGGACCGCACCGGGAGTAAGGGCACCAAGCGTTTTATGCCAGCTTTGCACGCACATATCACAAAACAGGCCGGCCGGCTGCGGCAACTCGCTTGCAAACTTAAAATGGGCGCCGTGTGCTTCATCGACAAGCAGAAAAACCCCCGCTTCCCGGGCGATTTCGGCGATGGCCGCCAGATCTGCGGCCACACCGTTATAACTGGGACTGGTCAAAAAAAGTGCCTTTGCCCGGGGATGGCGCCGCAACCCCTCGCGCACCGCCTGCGGCGTAACATTCAGCAGCAGCCCGTCCCTGCTTTCCGCCGCAAGATACCGGGGGACGGCGCCGGTGAAGACGAGGGCGTCCGCAAGCGATTTGTGGGCATTGCGGCCGACAAGCACGTCGTCACCGGGGTTGCAGACAGCCGCCAGCATGGCCCGTACCCCGGCGCTGGCGCCGCCGGCAAGGAAATAAGTGGCCTCCGCCTGCCAAAGCTCCGCCGCCAGTTGCTGGGCGGCGGCAATAATGCCGGTAGGATGGAACAAATCATCACAGCCCGGCAGTTCCGTCAAGTCAAAACGGGCATAGGAGCCAAAAGCCTCCCGCACCTCGGGCGGCAGGCCGGTTCCGCCGCCGTGCGCCGGCACATGCAGCCAGACATGTTCTTCCTGCCGGCGCCTGTCCAAGTATTCCCAGAGTGGAGCTTGTGACTGCTTCATCATGTTTTTTTATCTTCCACATAAAAAAGAAATACCCTGCCTTTGGGCGGGTGAAAAAGATCCGGCCGCGCAGCGGCCGCAAAACAGCACTGCTTCAGGGCACAAGCGGCTCCGCCGCCGCAGGCAGTGCCTGCCTGATTTTCTCCATAAAAAACAAATACCGGGGATCGTCTGCAGTCAAAAGCAGCAGTTCCTGCTCACAGGACCTGCAGAGAAAGGTTGAAAAAATACGCAGGCCGCCTGTCGCAGGCCGGCTGCAAGCAAAACATTTTTCCATCGGTTTCTTCCTTTCTTCCGGGGCAGTAACCTGTAGCATGCATACTTGGCGGCAATAATATACTATGCCGCCTCCCGGCCGGGTGCCACCACGATCGCCGGGCAATGGAGCCGCTGGCCAGCAACACAAATGCCGTAATTTCAGGAAAGGCTGTAGTTGGGTGCTTCCTTGGTAATTTGCACATCATGGGGATGGCTTTCCCGCAGCGACGCACTGCTGATACGGATAAACTGGCTTTTTGTTTTCAGTTCTTCAATGGTGGCAGCGCCGCAGTAGCCCATACCGGCCCGCAGGCCGCCGATCAGCTGAAAGACAGTATCGCTCACTGTCCCCCGGTAGGGAACCCGGCCTTCAATGCCTTCAGGCACCAACTTGCTGTTATTTTCCTGGAAGTAACGGTCTTTGCTGCCTTCTTTCATAGCAGCCAAGGAGCCCATACCGCGGTATACCTTATAACTGCGCCCCTGGTAAATTTCAATATCCCCAGGGCTTTCCTCGGTTCCGGCAAAAAGGTTGCCGATCATGACCACATCGGCACCGGCACCAATGGCTTTGGTAATATCACCGGAGTATTTGATGCCGCCGTCGGCAATAATGGGTATGCCGTAAGGAGCGGCCGCTTCCGCCGCTTCAAAAATGGCGGTAATTTGCGGCACCCCGATACCTGCCACCACCCGGGTGGTACAGATCGATCCGGGCCCCACGCCAACTTTGACCGCGTCTGCTCCCGCTTCAATCAAATCTTTCGTCCCTTCCGCCGTCGCCACATTGCCCGCCACTATATCCACGTCCGGGAAAGTGCTTTTCAGCTTTTCCACCATGCGCAGGACATTGATGGAATGGCCGTGGGCGGTGTCAACCACAATCACATCCACACCGGCCTCCACCAGGGCACGTGCCCTGTCCATAGTGTCAGATGATATCCCCACGGCAGCCGCTGACAGTAGGCGGCCGTTGGCGTCCTTGGCCGAACGTGGATACTGAATGGCTTTTTCAATATCTTTGATGGTAATGAGGCCTTTCAGCATAAAATTCTCATCCACAATAGGCAGTTTTTCCACCTTATGCTTCTGCAGTATTAACTGCGCCTCGGCCAGTGTTGTCCCCACGGGTGCGGTTATGAGCTTGTCCTTTGTCATTACATCCTTAATTTTACGGCTGTAATCAGTTTCAAAGCGCAAGTCGCGGTTGGTAATTATTCCGACCAGGCGGCCGTTCTCGGTAATGGGAACCCCGGAGATCCTGTAGCGCGCCATCAAAGCCGCCGCATCATTGATGGTATGCTCCGGCGACAGGTGAAACGGATTAGTAATGACACCGTGTTCGGAACGCTTAACCTTGTCCACTTCCGTAGCCTGCTCTTCAATGGACATATTCTTATGGATAACACCGATTCCGCCCTCGCGGGCCATGGCAATTGCCATTCTGCTTTCGGTCACCGTATCCATGCCTGCACTCATCAAAGGTATATTCAACTTGATTCTGCGTGTCAGCCTGGTTGTGACATCAACTTCGGACGGTAGAACTCGTGATTTTGCCGGCACAAGCAGTACGTCATCAAAAGTAATCCCTTCTCCTCTAAATCTCTGCGGAAGCATCATGCTACCCCCTTTTTATTTAGAAAAAGCGTGCCCTGCCGACCCCTCCGAAAGCACGCTTGTCACCGCCTTAATGTGGCAAAAAACCTGTATCCTGTAATTGCCTTGCAGTATAACAAAAAAAGGGACCAGTGTCAACCGTCCCTTTCCTCCAGCCACTGAAAAAACACTTCCAGCTCGCCTTCCGTAAAGACGGGAAGACCATGTTCCCGCAGCAAAGCGGCAGTCACACCGTCTCCCGTCCTAGTCTTTCCGGTAAAAGAGCCGTCATAAATACAGCCGCAGCCACAGGAAGGGCTGCGCGCCTTCAACAGGGCACCCTGCACGGAAAGCAAGCCGGCAAGGCGCAGCGTTTCCTGCGCACCCCGGCAAAAAGCCCGCGTAACATCCTCCCCGTCTGCAGTCAGAACAACGGCTGTGCCTGAGAAAACAGCATGGCCGTCACCGCCCCGGATTTCCGCCGCCCGACGAGGTGTAGGCAAGCCTCCCAACTGCTCGGGACAGCAAGGGATTACTTCTGCCGCCGCAAGCAGGTCATCCAGCTGCTGCAGACAATTATGCCCGCCGTCATATTTTGTCCGCTGTCCAAGCAGGCAGGCTGAAACAAGAATGCGCTTTTTCACCGGGTGACACCGTCCAGCATTTCTGCCGCATCCCCTCCCACGATGGTAAGCACAAGCCTGTTGGGAAGACAGACAATGGCATCGCCGGGATGTTCAATCCAACCCACATGGGAACAGATGCCCTGGGGACACAATTCTTTAGAGATGGGCAGCATTCTGACCCGGCCGCCTGCTATTTCAACATTAGCTTCTCCTCTGGAAAACGCAAAAGTAAATATTTCATTTCTATCTTCCGTAAGCGGCAGCTCATGCAGCAGCTTGCCTTCCTGCTCTATCACCAGCATCCGACTGCCCGCCGCTGCCGGCAGGGCTTTTAATCCCCAAAGGACCAGGGCGGCCGCCAGGACAAGTGCAACTATCAGCAAATCGCCTTTTTTCCATTTCATTGCTCTCAACTGCTTTCTGTTTCAACTGTCTGCACATTAATTGTAACATAAGATTGCCGGGGCCGAAACCCCTTTGCCCGGCAAACAAGCATGGCTTGCCGCCTTCCCGCGTCTTTTCCATATCTCTAACCAAGCAGTTTCTGCACCACAATCAACATTACCAGGCCCGGCAGCCCCATAAAACCCACAATAAGGGATGTTACCGCATTAATGCCTAAGGCAAGCCCGAAAAAGCCGGCTACAAAGTTAAAAACGAAAAGCACAGCCGCTCCCACCACTCCCGTCAGCAGGACACGCAGCAGCAGCCTGGCAGGTGTGGCCAGCAGGCGGAGCAGGTAGTAAAGGACCAAAAAACCGAAAATAACTGCTATTACAGTATTCAACCCGATATCAGGCATAGAATCCCCTTCTTTCCTGTAAACTTTCTAGTGTTACCGGGATATAATACCCGGACAACTGTGCTTCCCGCAGCAAAAGAACAAACTTTCTTTCCGCGGTGGTAAGCATGCTGATGGCCAGGTCGATCTGCTCCTGACCGGTGGCCATGTTAAAATAGTTGTAGGCAGTCCGCCACTCCCGGCAAACCTCATTCAGCATGGTCAGAAATGTATCCTCCTCCGGTTCCTGCGGCAGGCAGCCGGTTCTTGACAGCTTGGACACACTTTTTTTAAAGAACTGCAGCAATGCCGCTTTTACCTGGTTCACCCCCACCCCTCCTCCGGCAGGCCTGTACTATTACTACGTATATGTGGCCAGGTCTGCCGATATGACGGGCGGGAAAAAAACATGGCCGCCGGGTATGTCCACCCCGCTGCACCATGTTTTCCTTACTGTAACAAAAACTTGTGAAATTATGTCGTTGTTTTGTCTGGCGAGACAAGTTCTTAATAAAAGGGGAGGAATTTTTATGAGAAGAGAATTTATTATAGAAGCTTGCAGCGGACAAGCAATTGAAGTAAAGAAAAATGAAAAGATTACAGTAATAGATCTTGACGGATCACAAGTTGTTGATTTTTTTGCGGAAGCCAAACAAAATCCTTTAGAATTTTTGTCAACCGGAGTAACGATTGATTGCAACAGATCTTTAAAGTTGAAAACAGGAGATACGATTTTTACCAATCTTTATAACCCTATGTTTACTTTGTTGTCAGATGATGTGGGGGAGCATGATTTGCTGCATCCCTGCTGCTGTCCGGAAATGTATGAGTTTTTCTACCATAACGGGGAAGGACACCCCAACTGTCTTGAAAACATAAACAAAAGCATCAGGAAACAATATCCCATCATTCATCCTGTTAATTTCTTCATGCACACAAAAATTAATAGCGACGGAAGCATAGCCGTTGAACAGCCTCTTTCAAAACCGGGGGATAAAGTGGTATTAAGAGCGGAAATGGACGTGCTCCTTGGCATTGCCGCTTGCAGCGTATCTGAAAGCAAGTGTAACGGGGGAATTTGCTCTCCAATAAAAATTATTATTGAATCGTGAAAAAGCGGGCATCTCAACGGTAAGAAGTTGAGATGCCCGTTAACATTGTTGCTTCATTAACATAATTCCAAGTAGCTGGCTGTTTCCTATGCACCTCAAACAAACTTCTTTCCCTTTT
>JAAYMN010000091.1 GCA_012521345.1 Bacillota bacterium | reverse complement strand
GGGGACAACGTGCAAATGAAGATTGAACTGATCACGCCCATTGCCATTGAAGAAGGCCTGCGCTTTGCCATCCGCGAAGGCGGCAGGACAGTAGGCGCCGGCGTGGTAACCAGCATTATCGAATAAACATTGCAGAATAATTGTATGCCGTGCCCGGGCTGTTCAGAACATCTGGACAGCCTGGGCTAACGATGAAGCAGAAGGTTGCGGAGCCCGACTCCGGGAATTTCTGTGGAGCAGTCTGAAAATCAGGCGATTGAAGGAGGGAATACCGTGGCAAAGCAAAAAATCCGTATCCGCTTAAAAGCGTTTGACCATCAAATCCTGGACCAGTCTTCCGGCAAGATTGTGGAGACGGCAAAAAGAACCGGTGCGTCCGTTTCGGGGCCTATCCCTCTGCCGACGGAAAAAAGTATTTATACCGTTATTCGCGCACCTCACAAGTATAAGGATTCCCGCGAACAGTTTGAAATGCGGACACATAAAAGGTTAATCGATATTCTCGACCCGACGCCGAAAACGATTGACGCGCTCATGCGCCTTGACTTGCCGGCCGGCGTTGATATTGAAATCAAACTGTAATACCAGGGATGCTAGTCTAAGGAGGTGCAATCCGTGAAAAAAGCAATAATCGGGAAAAAGCTCGGCATGACCCAGGTTTTCACACCGGACGGACAGGTAGTTCCGGTTACCGTGATTGAAGCCGGCCCATGCTTTGTCGTACAAAAGAAAAGCAAAGCTGTAGACGGTTATGAAGCTGTCCAGCTTGGTTTTGGCGAGCTTGCACGGGGGCAGGTCAACAAGCCCCAAAGCGGACATTTCCAGAAAGCGGGCCTGTCGCCCAAAAAATATCTGCGCGAATTTCGCCTGGATGATGTCGCCGCTTATGAGGTGGGACAGGAAATTAAAGTAGACATTTTTGCAGAAGGTGAATGGGTGGACGTCACGGCAAAATCCAAAGGCAAAGGTTTTGCCGGCGCCATCAAGCGGCACGGGCAGGGGCGCGGCCCTGAGACGCACGGTTCCAAATATCACCGTGGTCCCGGCTCCCTTGGTTCCATAGACCCGGCCCGTGTTTTTAAAGGCCAGACACTGCCCGGACGGATGGGCGGCAAAACAGTAACTGTGCAAAAACTGCAGGTCGTGAAAGTAGATGCCGACCGCAACCTGCTCCTGGTCCGCGGTGCTGTTCCCGGCCCCCGTGGCGGGCTGGTTACCGTGAAGGATTCTGTTAAAGCTGCGCAGTAAAGAGCAGGTTTCGAAGGGAGGATTTCTGATGCCGAAAGTAGCTTTATATAACCAGCAAGGCGAGCAGATCGGCGACATCGAACTGTCTGATGACATTTTCGGCGTCCAGATCAATACGGCCGCCATGCACCAGGCTGTTGTGGCGTATCTGGCCAACCAGCGGCTGGCTACAGCAAAAACGAAGACACGGACGGAAGTCAGCGGCGGCGGGCGAAAGCCTTGGCGGCAGAAAGGAACCGGCCGCGCCCGGCACGGCTCCATTCGCTCACCCATCTGGCGGGGCGGCGGGATTGTCTTTGGCCCCACCGGCGAGCAGAATTTCAAACAAAAATTGCCCAGGAAAATCAAAAGGCTGGCGCTCAAGTCTGCCCTGACGACAAAAGTTAATGACGGTGCGCTGATTGTCCTTGATAAACTGACGCTGCCTGAGCCCAAGACAAAAGAAATGGCGGCCATACTGCAAAGGTTGCAGACAGGGCGAAAAGTGCTCATTGTGATGGAAGGCAGCCAGGAAAATGTCATCAAGTCTGCACGTAATATTCCCGGGGTAAAAACAACACATGCCGGCCAGCTTAACGTTTATGACATCCTGAATACCGACAACCTGGTGCTGACACGAGATGCCGTGAACCAAATCGAGGAGGTATTCGCATGATACGCAACCCGCAGGATATTATTTTAAAGCCTGTTATTACGGAAAAAACGACTGCTGAAATGGCCGCATTGAAATATACCTTCAAGGTTGACCCCCGGGCTAATAAAGTGGAAATAAAAAAAGCCGTGGAAAAATTGTTCAATGTCAAAGTAAAAGACGTCAATACAAGCCATATGACAGGCAAAGTAAAACGAATGGGCGTGCACAGCGGGCGCCGGCCAAGCTGGAAAAAAGCAGTCGTCACGCTGGTTGAAGGCAGCAAGCCCATTGAGATTTTTGAAGGCCTGTAACCCAGGAAGGAGGGAGACCATCCATGGCAGTGAAAAAGTTTGTTCCCACCTCTCCGGGACGACGCTTTATGACCGTGCATACTTTTGACGAAATTACCAAAAAGGAGCCGGAGAAATCCCTGCTGGAGCCGCTGCGGAAGAAGGCGGGCCGGAATGCACAGGGCCGGATTACTGTTCGTCACCGGGGCGGCGGCCATAAACGCAAATACCGGATTATTGATTTTAAACGCAACAAGGACGGTATCCCGGCCAAAGTTGCCGCTATTGAATATGATCCCAACCGTTCGGCCAATATTGCCTTGCTGCATTATGCCGACGGTGAAAAGCGCTATATTCTTGCTCCCGTTGGTGTGACTGCGGGAACGGAAATCATGTCCGGCGAAAATGCCGATATTAAGCCGGGCAATGCCCTGCCCCTGAAGAATATCCCTGTTGGTACCCTGATCCACAACATCGAACTGAAAAAGGGCAAAGGCGGACAGCTGGTTCGTTCGGCCGGCGCTGCCGCGCAGCTGATGGCCAAAGAGGGCAAGTATGCCCATGTGCGCCTGCCGTCCGGTGAGGTCCGCCTCATTTCCCAGGAATGCAAGGCGACCATCGGCCAGGTGGGGAACTTGGAGCATGAAAACATTACTATCGGGAAGGCGGGCCGCTCCCGCTGGCTTGGCATTCGTCCCACAGTGCGCGGTTCCGTTATGAACCCGGTGGACCACCCCCACGGCGGCGGTGAAGGCAGGGCGCCCATCGGCCGCAAAACTCCCGTTACACCATGGGGCAAGCCCACTCTTGGCTATAAAACCAGGAAAAAACACAAAAAGTCCGATCAATATATTGTCAAGCGTCGTAAGGAAAAATAATTTGTTCAGGAAGGAGGTCGCCCGGATTTGTCCAGATCACTGAAAAAAGGCCCTTATGTTGACCCGAAGCTGCTTGCCAAAATCGAGCAGATGAATGCGAAAAATGAAAAAAGAGTTATCAAGACCTGGTCCCGCCGTTCCACCATTTACCCGCAAATGGTCGGCCATACGCTGGCGGTTCATGACGGGAGAAAGCATGTACCGGTGTATATTACCGAAGAAATGGTAGGCCATAAACTCGGCGAATTCGCGCCGACACGTACTTTCCGCGGACACGGCGGCCATACTGAACGGTCCACTGCTTTGAAATAAGGAGGGATAACCGTGGAAGCAAAAGCAACTGCCAGATATATTCGCATGTCGCCGCGGAAGGCCCGTCTCGTTGTGGACCAAATACGCGGCCGGGATGTCCGGGAAGCGCTGGCGATTCTGAAAGTGCTCCCCAATAAACCCGCGGAGCCCATCACCAAGGTGTTGCAGTCCGCCATTGCCAACGCGGAACATAATTTTGAAATGAACCGTGACAACCTGTATGTGGCGCAGGCGTTTATTGATCAGGGTCCTGTCCTGAAACGCTACCGCCCGCGTGCGCGTGGCATGGTGAGCCGCATCCGCAAACCCACCAGTCACATAACCATCATTCTCAAGGAGAAGAAGGAGGGATAAGTCCGTGGGTCAAAAGGTAAGTCCCATCGGTTTCCGCCTTGGCATCATCAAAGACTGGGAAGCCAAGTGGTATGCCGATAAAAACTATACCGAACAGCTGCATGAAGATTTGCAGATCCGCAAAGCAATTGCCAAACAGCTTGATAATGCAGGCGTATCACGTGTGGAAATCGAACGTGCCGCCAACCGTGTCCGCATTTCTATCCACACGGCCAAGCCCGGTATTGTCATAGGCAAAGGCGGGGCAGGCGTGGAAGACTTGCGCAAGCAGCTGGAAAAGCTGACGGGCAAACAGGTTCATATTAATATTGTGGAAATTAAAAATCCGGAACTGGACGCCGCCCTGGTAGCCGAAAATATTGCCGTCCAGTTGAGCAAGCGCGTTGCTTTCAGGCGGGCAATGAAACAGGCTGTTTTCCGCACCATGCGTGCCGGCGCCAAAGGGATAAAAGTGATGGTCAGCGGCCGCCTCGGCGGGGCGGAAATTGCCCGCACCGAATCATACCATGAGGGGACAGTGCCATTGCAGACTTTGCGTGCCGATATTGACTACGGTTTTGTGGAAGCGCATACCACCTACGGGCGCATCGGCGTCAAAGTCTGGATTTACAAAGGGGATGTTCTCCCGACCAAGCAGACCAAAACGGGAGGAGGCGACCAGCATGCTGATACCCAAAAGAGTTAAGTATCGCAGGCAGCATCGCGGTCGGATGAAAGGGAAAGCCTACTCCGGCAACGAGATAGTGTTTGGTGAATACGGCCTGCAGGCGCTGGAAGCGTCCTGGATCACCAGCCAGCAGATTGAAGCAGCCCGGATTGCCATGACGCGTTATATTAAACGGGGCGGTAAAGTCTGGATCAAAATTTTCCCTGACAAGCCCATCACCGCCAAGCCGGCGGAAACAAGGATGGGCAGCGGCAAAGGCTCGCCCGAATACTGGGTAGCCGTAGTGAAGCCGGGCCGGATCCTTTTCGAGTTGGCCGGCGTCTCTGAAGAAGTGGCCAGGGAAGCCATGCGTCTTGCTTCGCATAAACTGCCCATAAAAACAAAATTTGTCAAACGTACTGAGATTGGTGGTGAAAGCCATGAAAGCTAAGGAATTAAGGGAATACAGCGATGTGGAGCTTGCCAGCAAACTGGCGGAGTTAAAAGAAGAGCTGTTTAACCTGCGCTTTCAGATGGCTACTGGCCAGTTGGAGAACCCCATGCGCATCCGTGAAGTGCGTAAAAATATTGCCCGCGTGAAAACTATTCAGAGGGCGCGTGAACTGAACTCCTGACAAAAGCACTGCTTTTGGCCGGAAGCATTTGATCCGAAAGGAGGCAAGACTCTTTGGCACGCAAACAGCGAAAGACCCGCATCGGCTGGGTTGTCAGCGATAAAATGGATAAGACGGCCGTTGTTAAGGTGGAAAGAACAACCCGTCACCCCCTGTACGGCAAAACGATACGTGTAAGTAAAAAATACAAAATTCATGATCCGGAAAATGCCTGCAGCATCGGGGATAAAGTCAGAATTATGGAAACCAGGCCCCTCAGCAAGGACAAAAGATGGCGTCTGGTGGAAATTATAGAAAAGGCAGAGTTGTAATCTGCGGCATCTGGCGTCAGATATCCTCTCTTTTATCTCCATCGTCCCCGTCTGATATCTGACATGAAGGAGGTTTGACGATGATTCAGTCCCAGACGTATCTAAACGTTGCAGATAACTCGGGCGCCAAAAAGATCATGTGCATTCGCGTCCTTGGCGGCTCAACCCGTAAATACGGCAACATCGGCGATATAATCGTTGCTTCCGTCAAAGAAGCAACGCCCGGCGGAGTTGTTAAGAAAGGCGAAGTTGTTAAGGCGGTCATCGTCCGTTCAACTCACGGTTTGCGGCGCGGAGACGGCTCGTATATTAAATTTGACGAAAATGCAGCCGTTTTGATCAATGAGCAGAAGAACCCGCGCGGCACCAGGATTTTCGGACCTGTAGCCCGGGAGCTGCGGGAAAAAGATTTTATGAAAATTGTTTCACTGGCACCGGAAGTGATTTAGCGCCAAGGAGGTGCGAAAGAAGTGGCAAAACTCCATGTGAAAAAAGGAGACCAGGTTCTTGTCCTTTCCGGTAAGGACAAAGGCAAGAAAGGCAGAATCTTAAGAGCTTTGCCGGCGGAAGGCAAAGTCATAGTTGAAGGTATAAACATTGTCAAGAAGCATACCCGCGCTACCCAGCGTGTGCAGGCAGGCATCCATGAGCAGGAAGCTCCCATTTACAGCGCCAAAGTCATGGTAATCTGCCCGAGCTGCAAGAAACCGACACGCATTAAAAAGTCCCCGGTCAAAAAAGGGGAAAAGACTGTCTGGGTACGTGCCTGTAAAAAATGCGGGGAGCTTCTCGATAAGTAGCCGGAAAGGAGGTAGCAGAGGATGGCCCGTTTGAAAGACAAATACCTGAACGAAGTAAGACCTGCCTTAATGGCACGTTTCCAGTATAAAAATCCCCTCGAGGTTCCCCGTCTCGAAAAAGTGGTGATCAACATGGGTGTGGGCGATGCCAAAGACAATCCCAAAGCCCTGGAAGCTGCCGTCAATGATCTCGCTTTGATCGCCGGCCAGCGTCCCGTGATCACCAAAGCCAAAAAGTCTGTTGCCAGTTTTAAAATCCGTCAGGGAATGAATATCGGCTGCAAAGTAACCCTGCGCGGCGACCGGATGTACGAATTCCTGGATAAACTGTTCAATGTGGCCCTGCCCCGCGTGCGCGATTTTCGCGGCGTTTCTCCCAAATCTTTTGACGGCCGCGGCAATTATTCCCTGGGGCTGCGTGAACAGCTGATCTTTCCGGAAATTATCTATGACCAGGTGGAGAAAGTACGCGGGATGGATGTTGTCATAGTTACTACGGCCAAAACAGATGAAGAGGCACGTGAACTGCTGCGTGAACTGGGAATGCCGTTTCGCAACGCCTAAACACGTTCATCTTTAATTTGATAAAAAGGAGGGGAAAGTGTGGCTAAAAAATCCCTCATTGCAAAAGCAAAAAGGCCCCCCAAATTCAAAGTGAGAGCTTATAACCGCTGCAAGCTGTGCGGCCGCCCCCATGCGTACCTGCGCAAGTTTGGCATGTGCCGCCTTTGTTTCCGTAAGCTCGCCCATGAAGGGAAGATCCCCGGCGTGAAGAAAGCCAGCTGGTAGGGGATTGGAGAGAAAGGAGGTTCGATTGCAATGACCATGACGGACCCAATTGCCGATATGCTGACAAGGATCCGCAATGCCAACACCATGAAGCATGAAGTTGTGGAAATCCCCAGCTCCAAGATTAAGCTTGCCATTGCGGATATTTTGAAAAAGGAAGGCTTTATTAAAGACTACGAGTTGAAAAAAGACAACAAGCAGGGAATCATCAGGATTTTCCTGAAATACGGCCCGAACCGTGAAAATGTACTGACCGGCCTGAAGCGGATCAGTAAGCCCGGCCTGCGCGTGTATGCCGGCAAAGATGAACTGCCGAAGGTGCTGGGCGGGCTTGGTGTTGCCATTATCTCCACCTCCCAGGGGATTATGACGGACAAAGCGGCGCGTAAAGCCGGAATCGGCGGAGAAGTCCTCTGCTATATCTGGTAAAGGAGGGATGATGAAGGATGAGCCGAATCGGCCGTAAACCGATTGAACTGCCGGCAGGCGTAGAATTTTCGCAGAACGGAAACGTGGTAACGGTAAAAGGCCCGCTTGGTCAGCTGCAGAAAGAATTGCCAGCAGCAATCAATGTGCGTTTGGAAGGCAATCAGGTTATTGTCACCCGCAACAGTGACGATAAAACGGACCGCTCCCTCCATGGCCTTACCAGAACCTTGATCGCCAATATGGTAGAAGGCGTGACGAAAGGCTACAGCAAAACACTGGAGCTTGTAGGTGTGGGGTATCGTGCAACCAAGCAGGGGGAAGCAGTAAACATTGCCGTCGGTCTTTCCCACCCTGTCAATATACACCCGCCCAAGGGGATTCAGCTGGAAGTCCCGGCTCCCAACAAAATTGTAGTCAAAGGGATTGACAAAGAGGCTGTGGGCCGGCTGGCCGCCAACATCCGTGCCATTCGCAAGCCCGAGCCTTATAAAGGGAAAGGGATAAAATACGAAACGGAGCGGGTACGCCGTAAAGTAGGCAAGACCGGTAAGTAAGGGAGGGAAGCGATATGTATCAACGTCTGGATAGAAATAAAGCGCGCAAGCGGAGACACCTGCGCGTGCGCAACAAAGTATTTGGCACCAGTGAGCGTCCCCGCCTGAATGTTTATCGCAGCCTGAAGCATATTTATGCACAGCTGATCGATGATGAAGCCGGCGTGACACTGGCGGCGGCTTCCAGCCTGGAACCCTCAGTCCGGGAGGGTGCAAAAAGCTGCGGCAACAAGGAGGCTGCTCGGAGAGTCGGCGCCCTCATTGCGCAGAAAGCGGCAGCAAAAGGCATTAAACAAGTTGTTTTTGACAGAGGCGGGTATCTTTACCACGGACGTGTTAAGGCCCTTGCCGAAGCCGCCCGTGAGGGTGGTCTGGAATTTTAGCAAGAAGGAGGAAAACATTGCGTGGAGAAATTTGACCCGAGCAAAGTTGAACTGACTGAGAGAGTCGTGCAAATAAACCGCGTCGCCAAAGTTGTGAAAGGCGGCCGCCGCTTCAGTTTTTCCGCCCTTGTCGTTGTCGGGGACGGGAACGGCCATGTAGGTGCCGGCTTGGGTAAAGCGGGTGAAGTGCCGGAAGCAATCCGCAAGGGCGTCGAAAATGCGAAAAAGAATATGATTGCGGTGCCTATTGTGGGTACAACCATCCCCCATCCCATTGTTGGAAAATTCGGAGCCGGCCGGGTGATGTTAAAGCCTGCTTCCCCGGGTACCGGCGTGATTGCCGGCGGTCCTGTCCGTGCCGTGCTGGAAGCAGCCGGTGTCCAGGACATCCTGACAAAATCACTTGGTTCCGCCAATGCCATTAATATGGTCTATGCCACCATGGAAGGCCTGAAGGAACTGAAACGGGCGGAAGATGTGGCCAAAATGCGCGGCATCACCGTGGAGCAACTTTTAGGTTAGGGAGGGGAAACCATGGCCGGAAAACTGCGTATTACACTGGTAAACAGCGTCATAGGGCGTCCCGAATCCCAGCGGGTGACGGTGAGAACGCTTGGTCTGAAAAAAATCAACCAGTCGGTTGAATGTGAAGATACACCTCAAATTCGGGGTATGATCAAAAAAGTATCGCACCTTGTCAAAGTCGAAGAATGCTAGGGGAGGTGTAGAGATGCGTCTGCATGAGCTGAAAAGCCCGGAGGGTGCACGCAAGGCAAAAAAGCGCGTGGGCCGCGGTATTGGCAGCGGACATGGCAAAACCTGCGGGGCGGGCCATAAGGGCCAGAACGCACGGTCCGGCGGCGGTGTCAGGCCAGGATTTGAAGGCGGGCAAATGCCGCTGCAGCGTGCCTTGCCCAAAAGAGGCTTTACAAATATCTTTAAAAAAGAGTACAACGAAATCAACGTGGCGCGGCTGAATGTCTTTGCCGATGGGACTGAAGTAACGCCAGCACTCCTCAAACAACACGGTATGATTAAATCCATGAAAGACGGTGTACGGATCCTCGGTGCCGGCGAACTGGGAAAACAACTGACAGTGAAAGCCCATGGTTTTTCCAAAACTGCTGTCGAGAAAATTGAAAAAGCCGGCGGCAAGGTCGAGGTGATTTAGATGCTGGAAACGCTTCGCAATGCCTGGCGGATCAAGGAACTGCGCCAGCGGATCACCTTTACGGCGCTCATGTTGATTGTCTTGCGTCTGGGCTCCCATATTCCAGTGCCCGGCGTGAACACGGCTGTCATTGCCCAGTTTTTCCAGGGCGATAATATCTTCGGGCTTGTTAATGTCCTGTCCGGGGGGGCACTGGAAAACTACACCATTTTTGCCACGGGGATTTTCCCTTATATCCAGGCCTCCATTATCATCCAGCTGCTGACGGCCGTGATTCCCAAGTTTGAGGAATGGTCAAAGGAAGGACCGGAAGGCCAGAAAAAAATGCAGCAAATTATGCGCTACGGTGCCATCGTTATTGCGGTGATACAGGCAACCGGCATGACACTCGGGCTTTTTCGCGGTGCCGTGTTAAACCCGGGACCTTTTGCCTACATTACCATTATTCTAACCCTGACAGCAGGAACAGCCTTCCTGATGTGGCTTGGTGAACTGATTACGGAAAAAGGCATTGGCAACGGCGTCTCCATTATCATCTTTGCCGGGATAGTTGCAGATTTCGGTCCGGGGGTAACCAGAATTTTTGCCTTGACCAGGGCCGGGGAAATGAATATCTTTGCCGATCTGGTTTCTATTGTGGTAATTCTGGCCCTGATTCTGGGCATTGTGGCCCTAGAAGAAGGACAGCGCCGCATCCCTGTCCAGTATGCCAAGCGGGTAGTCGGCCGTAAAATGTATGGCGGCCAGTCGACGCATATCCCCCTGAAAGTCAACCAGTCCGGCGTGATCCCGGTGATTTTTGCCTCGACGCTTTTGATGCTGCCCGGAACAATTGCCGGGTTTATCAATCATCCTGTCGCACAGTCTATTGCCGAAGTATTTACTGTGGGAACTCCGGTGTATACCGTGCTCTATGTCCTGCTGATCCTCTTTTTCGCCTATTTTTATACCGCCTTTCAGTTTGATCCGCATAAAATTGCCGGTGATATGAAAAAATACGGCGGCTTTATTCCCGGATTGCGGCCCGGCAGGCCTACCGCAGAATATCTGGCCCGTGTTTCCAACCGCCTCACCTTGTTCGGTGCCATCGCACTGGCTGTAATTTCTGTGGTACCCATTCTGCTGCGGACCATTTTCGGGATTGACATTATCTTCGGTGGAACAGGTTTGATCATTGTGGTCGGTGTGGTCTTGGAGACAATGAAACAAATTGAAAGTCACATGTTGATGAGAAGCTACCAGGGCTTTATGAAATAACCGGAGGCTCCAATGATTACCATCAAGTCGAAGCGGGAATTGGAACTGATGCGCACTGCCGGACGAGTGGTGGCAGAAGTTTTGCAGATTCTGGAGCAGGCTATCCGCCCGGGTATTACCACTGCAGAGCTGGATAAAATTGCAGAAAGGCATATTCGCAAGGCGAAATGTCAACCTGCTTTTTTAGGGTATCACGGATTTCCCGCCTCCATCTGCACATCAATTAATGAAGAAGTAGTCCACGGAATTCCCAGCCTGCGCAGATTGCAGGCAGGCGACATCATCAGTATTGATGTCGGTGCCGTTTATAAGGGTTATTACGGCGATGCAGCCATGACCTTCCCTGTGGGCGAGATTGACCCGGAGGCACGGCGGTTGATCGAGGTGACGCAGCAATCGCTTGCTGCAGGCATTGCACAGGCAGTCCCGGGGAATCGCTTGTCCGACATCTCCCATGCTGTGCAGACATATGTGGAAGGGCACGGTTTCTCCGTCGTCCGTAATTATGTAGGGCATGGTATAGGCAACAATATGCATGAAGAGCCCCAGGTACCCAATTTTGGCAAGCCGGGCCGCGGCCCGCGGCTTGAGCCCGGGATGACTCTGGCTGTTGAACCCATGGTCAATGCCGGGACCTGGCAGGTGGAAACACTGCAGGACAACTGGACAGTGGTGACACTTGACCGCAAATGGTCGGCTCATTTTGAACATACCATTGCTATCACGGAAGGAACCCCTATGATCTTAACTGCATTGTAAACACTCATGGTTTTGCGTTAGAGTTCCTGTGAAGTGAAGGGAGATTGTTTTATGAAGGAACCGCCAAAAATTGGCACTCTGGTTCACTCTTTGGCAGGCCGTGATTCCGGGGGATACTATTTGGTCGTTGGTTATGCGGGACCGCACACTGTCCTTGTGGCCAACGGGAAAAGCCGCCCTTTAAAAAACCCGAAGAAAAAAAATCTTCGTCACCTGAGAATTCATCAGGACGGGCCTGCTCCCTTAGCGGAAAGGATACGGCAGCGCAAAGCACGCGATGAAGAAATCGCGCAGGCGATCCGTGAAATGGTGAGTGTTGAACTGTCAGGGGGAGAAAGGGAGGGAAACAAGCCTGATGTCTAAAAAGAAAGACGTCATTGAGGTGGAAGGGACTGTCGTGGAGCCCTTGCCAAACGCAATGTTCCGGGTAGAATTGAAAAACGGGCACAAGGTATTGGCGCATGTTTCGGGTAAAATCAGGATGAACTTCATTCGCATCCTCCCGGGGGACAAAGTTTTGGTGGAATTATCCCCTTATGATTTAACTCGCGGTCGTATTACCTACCGTTATAAGTAGACGCCAGAAGGAGGTTTTGGGGTGAAAGTCAGACCGTCTGTCAAACCCATTTGTGAAAAGTGCAAAATCATTAAGCGCAAGGGCAGAGTCATGGTGATCTGCGAAAACCCAAAGCATAAGCAAAAACAGGGCTAGCTGCATAAAAAGGCAATAATGTGGAAATTCTAATCTTTATTTGTGAGAAGAAAGGGAGGTGCACATCCTGTGGCGAGGATTGCCGGAGTTGACCTGCCGCGCGATAAACGTGTGGAAATCGCGCTTACCTATATTTACGGTATTGGCCGCAAAACAGCACAGGACATTCTGAATCAGACTGCAGTCAATAAAGACACCCGCGTACGTGACCTGACGGAAGACGAGATCAACAGGCTGCGTGAGTATATCGACAAGAACATTAAAACAGAAGGTGATTTGCGCCGGGAAGTGGCGATGAACATCAAACGGCTGATGGAAATTGGCTGCTACCGCGGCATTCGCCACCGCAAGGGTCTGCCGGTCCGCGGCCAAACCACCAAAAACAATGCACGGACACGGAAAGGCCCGAGGCGGACAGTTGGCGTAAAGCGGAAAAAGTAAAATAGGGAGGAAAGAGTCTTGGCCGCACGTAAAAAATCAATGCGTCCCAGAAGGCGTGAGCGTAAGAATATTCAACATGGTGTTGCCCATATTATGTCGACTTTTAATAACACGTTGATTACCATTTCCGACCTCCAGGGAAATGCCATATCCTGGGCCAGCGCCGGCACTGTCGGCTTTAAAGGTTCCCGGAAGTCGACGCCTTATGCGGCGCAGCTGGCTGCGGAAAGTGCCGCCAAAGCCGCTATGGAGCACGGTATGAAAGAAGTGGAAGTCTATGTAAAAGGCCCCGGTTCAGGGCGGGAAGCGGCGATCCGTTCGCTGCAGGCTGCCGGCTTGGAAGTCAATCTGATTAAAGACGTAACACCGATTCCGCACAACGGCTGCCGTCCGCCCAAACGGCGCAGAGTATAACAGAGGAGGTGCAACTCAGTGGCTAGATACACTGGACCTGTTTGCAGGCAGTGCCGCCGTGAAGGGATGAAATTATACCTGAAAGGTGAACGCTGCTATACGGAGAAATGCGCGATTGACCGTCGGAGTTATGCCCCCGGCCAGCATGGCCAGCGCCGCAGAGGAAAAGTTTCCGAATATGGCCTACAGTTGCGTGAAAAACAAAAAGCACGCCGCATTTACGGCGTCATGGAAAGGCAGTTCCGCAAATATTTCCGTGAAGCGGACCGCCGCAAAGGCATTACGGGGGAAAACCTCCTGCAAATCCTGGAGTCCCGTCTGGACAATATTGTCTATCGGATGGGGTTCGCCTTTTCCCGTCCGGAAGCCCGCCAGCTGGTAAGGCACGGCCATTTTACGGTCAACGGCAGGAAAGTGACAATTCCCAGTTACCTGGTGCGTCCCGGCGATGTGGTGGCGGTACGGGAATCCAGCCGCGATAAGGGCCGGTTTAAAGAATTGGCCGAACTGACACGCAACCAGGGTACCATGGAATGGCTGGAAGTGGATAGCGAAAACCTGACAGGAAAAGTAATTCGCCTGCCCAACAGGGAAGAAATAGATATTCCTATTTCCGAGCACTTGATCGTCGAGCTCTATTCCCGCTAATTTATTGCTTGGAAAAGAACACCCTCGCGCTTGTTAATGGAATGGAGAAGGAGGGTCCTGAATTTTGATTGAAATCGAAAAGCCCAAGATTGAGCGAGTCGACGACGGCAAGGTCAGTGCTTATGGAAAGTTTGTCATCGAACCGCTGGAGCGCGGTTATGGTATTACACTGGGAAATTCTCTCCGTCGTGTTCTTCTGTCCTCGCTGCCGGGAGCTGCCATTACCTCGGTAAAAATAGAAAACGTGCTGCATGAATTTTCCACTATTCCCGGTGTGCTGGAGGATACCACGGAAATTATCCTTAATCTGAAGCAGCTGTCACTGAAAATTCATTCGGATGAGCCGCAGGTCCTGACCATTGCCGCTTCCGGCCAGGGAGAAGTTACCGCCGGGGATATACGTGTGCCTGCCGATGTGGAAATATTGAACCCGGATCTGCATATTGCCACGCTGGAAGAGGACGGCAGCCTTTATATGGAAATGACAGCCGTCAACGGGCGCGGTTATGTGCCGGCGGAACGCAACAAAGAACCGGGACAGCCAATTGGCGTTATCCCCGTTGATTCACTCTTTTCCCCCATCCGCCGTGTGAATTACACAGTGGAAGACACGCGTGTGGGGCAGCACACCGACTATGACAAGCTGACCCTTGAAGTCTGGACGGACGGCAGTATTGAACCGGACGAAGCCATCAGCCTCGGAGCAAAAATTTTGGCAAAGCATTTAAGCCTCTTTATCAACCTGACGGAGAAAGTGGACGAAGTTGAAATTCTCGACGAAAAAGAAGAGGACGATAAAGCAAAAATCGTGGAGATGACCATCGAGGAACTGGATCTTTCCGTCCGTTCCTACAATTGCCTGAAGCGGGCCGGCATCAACACTGTCTATGAACTGGTGCAGAAGACAGAGGAGGAAATGATGAAAGTAAGGAACCTGGGCAAAAAATCACTGGAAGAAGTCCAGGCGAAACTGGCCGAGCTGAATCTGAAACTGCGCGACAGCAATGAATAAAGGAGGGAGATGCCATGGTATTTCGTAAATTCGGACGCCGCAGCGATGCCCGGCGTGCCATGCTGCGCAATCTGACCACATCCATGATTCTTACCGGCAGGGTTAAAACTACTGAGGCCAAGGCAAAACAGCTGCGCAGCATCGCCGAAAAAATGATTACCCTGGGCAAACGCAATGATCTGCATGCACGCCGTCAGGCACTGGCTTATCTCCTCGATGAAAACGCGGTTAAAAAACTGTTTGATGAAATAGCCCCGCGCTATGCAGAGCGCCAAGGCGGCTACACCCGCATCCTGAAACTGGGTGCCCGCCGTGGCGATGCCGCTGCCATGGCGATCATCGAGTTTGTCTAGAGATAAATAGTGCCATAAGAAAATCGACTCTCACCTGTCGATTTTCTTTGCATAGAGCATCTTTGCATAACATGTGCACCCGGGGGTGAGTCCAATCGAAATTATCCGCGCCAAGGGGCTTGGCTTCAAGTACCAGCAGGCAGACACGGGGGAATGTTGGGCGCTGCGTGATATATCCTTTACGGTAAACAAGGGTGAGTTCGTTGCCATCCTCGGACCTAACGGCTCGGGAAAATCAACCCTGGCAAAACATCTGAACGCCCTGCTTTTGCCCACCTGCGGCGAAGTATGGGTAAACGGGCTGCTGACCAGCGATGAAGCCAACCACTGGCAGATACGCCAACTTGCCGGCATGGTTTTCCAGAATCCCGACAACCAGATTGTGGCCACGACGGTAGAAGAGGATGTTGCTTTCGGTCCGGAAAACCTGGGTGTTCCCTCCGCGGAAATACGCGCCCGGGTTGACGAGGCGCTGGAACTGGTAGGGATGGCCGGCTACAAGAAGCATGCTCCCCATCTGCTGTCCGGCGGCCAAAAACAGCGCGTTGCCATTGCCGGTGTAATTGCCATGCGGCCGGAGTGTCTCATCTTGGATGAGCCGACGGCCATGCTGGACCCGCGCGGCCGGATGGAAGTGATGGAAACAGTCAAGAGACTGAACAAAGAAGGAATAACCGTCGTTCTCATTACGCATTTCATGGAAGAAGCAGTCGCTGCAGACCGTGTTATGGTGCTCGCAGACGGGCGCCTTGTGATGAGCGGAACCCCCGAGGAAGTTTTTCTGCGTGGCGACGAGCTGCGTGCCCTGGGGCTGGACACACCTCCGGTAGCCAGGCTGGCACAGGAGCTGCGCCTGGCGGGAGTGGAGCTTGCACCTTCTGTGCTGACGGTGGAAGAGCTGGTGAGCGAGTTATGCAGATAATTCTGGAAAATGTGTGCCATACGTATATGCCGGGAACACCGTTTGAAACCAGGGCACTAATAGATATTAACCTGACCATCGAGCAGGGAGAATACCTGGCTATTATCGGGCAGACCGGTTCGGGCAAATCTACCCTGGTACAGCACCTGAACGGGCTACTCAAGCCTACCTCAGGCCGGATTCTGGTTGACGGCAAAGAAGTGGACAAAGCCGGTTACAGAGAGATCAGGCGCCGTGTGGGATTAATTTTTCAGTTTCCCGAGCAGCAGCTCTTCGCGGAGACTGTTTTTGACGATGTGGCGTTTGGTCCGAAAAACCTGGGCCTGACGGAAGCGGAAGTCAGGCGCCGTGTGGAACACGCCATGCAGCTGGTGGGTCTGGACCCAAAAGAACTGGGGGAGCGTTCCCCTTTCACCCTTTCCGGCGGGCAGATGCGCCGCATCGCAATGGCCGGTGTCCTGGCCATGGAGCCGGAAGTTTTGATCCTGGATGAACCTGCGGCCGGTCTGGACCCGCGCGGCAAAAAGGAAATCTTGGATCAGATCGACCGTCTGCACCGGGAAGAAGGCCTGACTGTTATCCTGGTCTCCCACAGCATGGAAGACGTGGCCAGCCGGGCAAAACATCTCCTGGTTTTGGCCGAAGGGCGGCAGAAAATGTACGGCACACCGGCGGAAGTGTTCCGTGACGGCGAAGAACTGGCGGAAATGGGGCTGGGGCTGCCGCAGATGTGTCTTTTAATGCACAAGTTGCGGGAGGCCGGCAAAGATGTCCCCACCGATATTTTTACGGTGGAAGAAGCCCGGGAGGCAATTTTAAAAATGCTGGGGGTGCAGCAAGCATGAGTATGTTCAGGAGCATAACCATCGGGCAGTATCTGCCCGGCGACTCCCTGCTGCACCGCCTTGACCCGCGTGCCAAATTTATTGCTCTTTTGCTTTTAATAGTTGCCATTTTCCTTGTCAACACTTACTGGGGGTATTTGGTCCTGGCTGTAATTATTGCCATATTTCTGTTTACCTCCGGGATACCCCTCGCTTATTTTTTCCGCGGCTTGCGTCCCGTCTACTATATCATGCTTTTTACCCTGCTGATTCACATTTTCTTTACCAAGGGCGGCAGCGTCCTTCTGCGGCTGGGGCCGGCCACCATTGATTCTTACGGCATTTATTTGGGATTCTATATGGTTTTGCGCATTATTTTCCTGGTGGTATCCACCTCGCTGCTGACACTGACCACTTCACCCATTGCCCTGACCGATGCTCTCGAGTTCTTTATGAAGCCGCTTTCATACCTGGGTGTGCCGGCTCATGAAATAGCCATGATGATGACCATTGCCCTCCGTTTCATTCCTACGCTGATGGAAGAAAGCGAAAAAATTATGAAGGCGCAAATGGCACGCGGGGCTGACTTTGAGAGCGGCAATATCTTCAGCCGGGCGAAAAACCTAGTTCCCCTGCTTGTCCCTCTTTTCGTTTCGTCTTTCCGCCGTGCCGATGAACTGGCCATTGCCATGGAAGCCCGCTGTTACCGCGGCGGCAAAGGGAGGACCCGCCTGCGTGAACTGAAAGCCGCGCCCCGCGACTTTCTGGCCGTTGCTGCAGCTGGCTTTATCGTCGCCATTATTGCCGGCACCGGGCTCTAACCTGGCAGGCTGAAACAGGCTTTACGGGAGGAGGCGGTGCTGTGCCAAACATTAAACTGACGCTTTCTTATGACGGAACCAACTACCACGGTTTCCAGCTGCAGCAAAATGCCGATACCGTCCAGGCAAGACTGGAGCAGGCCATTGCCACCGTTTTCAAAGCTCCCTGCCGCATTACGGCCGCCGGCCGGACAGATGCAGGGGTTCATGCCCTGGGACAGGTGGTAAACTTTTTTGCCGACACGCGCATTCCTGCCGACCGCATTCCATATGCCCTGAATTCAGTCCTTCCCGCCGACATTGTTGTGACTGACGCCGCCTTTGTCCCTGACGGCTTCCATGCCCGCTACAGTGCCAAAAGCAAAGTCTATCGCTACGTTATTGACTGTGCGCCTCATCCGCGTGTACTTACCAGACATTATTCCTATTACGTCCGCCGTCCGCCCGCTCTGGCCTGTATGCAGCACGCCGCAGCCACGCTGGTGGGAGAGCATGATTTCCGTTCCTTTATGGCAAGCGGCAGCCCGGTCAAAAACACGGTGCGCAGGCTGCTGCGGCTTGATGTGGAGGAGCGGGAGCAATACATCATCATTACAGCGGAAGCAAACGGCTTTTTATATAACATGGTCCGCATTATTGCCGGCACACTGCTGGAAGTGGGCTGGGGCAAGAGAGACCCGGACCTGCGCCCCGTGCTGGCGGCACTTGACAGGGATGCAGCCGGCTACACAGCACCGGCGTATGGTTTGGTGCTGGTAGAGGTAAAATACGCTTGATCATGCAGGTGTCCGGCTGTCGTGGGATTTGCTTGACAGGCAGGATGCCATATTATAAAATATCGTTGTGTCTAACTGCCGTTTCCCGCCCCGTAAACGGCGGTTTGCCAGCTGTCAACGTAACGTAAGGAGGATAAGTATGCGTACCACATATATGCCACAGAAAGGGCAGCTTAAACGGAAGTGGTATCTGATTGATGCTGCCGGCAAGCCCTTGGGCAGGCTCGCAACCGAAGTTGCCCGCATACTTCGCGGCAAACATAAACCAATTTACACACCCCATCTTGACACCGGGGATCATGTCATAGTCATAAATGCATCCCAGGTTGTTCTAACCGGGAAAAAAGCGGAACAGAAATTTCATTACCGCCACTCCGGTTATGCCGGTGGTTTAAAGAAAGTTTCCTACGGCACCCTGCTTGAGACCAAACCGGAACGTGCTGTTATGCTGGCGGTAAAGGGGATGCTTCCCCACAACCGTCTGGGACGGGCAATGCTGAAAAAGGTCCGCATTTATGCGGGCAGTGAACATCCGCATGCAGCCCAGCAGCCGGAAGTTTGGACATTTTAGGGTAGAAGGGAGGAAACGATGACATGGCACAAACGCAGTATTACGGCACCGGCCGGAGAAAAAGTTCTGTTGCCCGCGTCCGTTTAGTTCCCGGCACCGGGGAAATCATAATTAACGAAAAACCCCTTGACCAGTATTTTGGCATGGAAACATTGAAAGTTACTGTCCGCCAGCCTTTGCTGCTCACAAATACTTTGGACAAATTCAATGTTATTGCCAAGGTACATGGCGGCGGAACCAGCGGGCAGGCGGGTGCAATTCGCCACGGCATTGCCCGTGCGCTCTTGCAGGCGGAAGAGAATTACCGCCCTGTCCTGAAAAGTGCGGGGTTCCTCACCCGTGACCCGCGGATGAAAGAGCGGAAAAAATACGGCCTTAAAAAAGCAAGAAGAGCACCCCAGTTTTCCAAACGTTAACAAGTACGTTTTGCACACGGATTTGCTGCAATCCCAGAGTTTGCCTTTTGCAAGCGTTTAACCGTCATTGGTTCAGATACCTTTGGCGGTTTCTTACTTTTTGTGAATTATTGTTATAATGTAATGGACAGTAAACGGCATGGGATTGAATGGAGAGTAAAAAATGACAAATTAAGGAAGGAGATAGTATGGAACAGCCAAAATTTGTTATTAATACGACTATGTCAAAGGAGGACTATAGGAAATTTCTCTACCTTGCAACCTTTTGTAGGAATAAGCTAATTATTCCTTTATTGATGTTAATCGCTTTGCTTGCAAGCCTGGTAATCGGTTTTGAAAACGGCAATATAAATTTTGTAAAACTCATTGTCAGCTGGGTAGTATTGTTTGTCTTGGCAGTCGCTGTTTTGGTATTTAAAGTCGAGCAGAGAAATGCACAACGCATAAAGACCGATAAAACAGGCGCATTTGACAGCATTAACACTTTAAAGTTTTATGAAGACAGAATAGTTTTTGAGAATAAAGAACTTAAGTCGACCGGTGAGTTAAAGTATAGTCAGTTCTATGCTTTATTGGAAAGCAAAGATTATTTTATTTTTTACCTGACAGTAAACCAGGCATCACTGGTAAGAAAAAAAGATGTTGATAATCTTAATGAATTTAAGGAGTTTCTTATTGAAATCTTTAAAGATAAATACAGAAGCATATGAAAGCTGAGGAAGTTATGATTATACCACAGGATTTTGCGGCAGGCAGTAAAAAAGCATTGCCCATTGTGCTTGGCTATTTGCCCATTGGTTTTGCTTACGGGTCGCTGGCCGCCCTGGCCGGCATCAGCCTGCCCTGCATAGTACTGATGTCGCTTTTAGTGTTTGCCGGCTCCGCCCAGTTTATCACTGTCAGCATGCTGGCTGCAGGCGCCGGTGCAGTGTCTGTACTAATAACAGTTTTTTTAGTAAACCTGCGGCACCTTTTATTAAGTGCATCCCTGGCGCCCTACCTTCAGCGCCTGCCGCGCCGGGTGCTGCCTTTGCTTGCCTTCTGGCTCACAGATGAAAGTTATGCTGTTGCCTATGGCGAACTACGGGAGGGTGAGCGCAGCCACCTGTTTCTTCTGGGCCTTTTCGGGACAGCCTACGCCGGCTGGGCAGTTAGCGGCGTGCTGGGAGGGCTGTTTGGCAGCCTGTTCAACAGTACTACTGCTGCGTTTGCCATGGAATATGCGCTTTACGCCATGTTTATTTTTCTTTTGGTGATTCAGGCCGGTGACAGAAAGCTTTTATGTGCCGCACTTCTGGCGGGTTTGCTCTCCCTTTTGTTTTACTTTTTGCTTCCGGGCAGCTGGTACATAATCCTGGCCACTGTTGTTACGGCCACGGTGGGGGTGCTGGTGGAAAAATGGCAAGGCTCCTTTTGATCATCCTGGGGTGTGCTCTGGTTACTTATGTACCGCGCTTTTTCCCCATTTATATTCTGACGCGCATTAAAATACCAAAAGCGGTAGCGGTGTGGCTGCGCTACGTACCGGCAGCAGTCCTTGCCGCCCTTATCGCACCCGGCATAACCACGGCCGAAGGCAGGTTTTATCTGTCTCTTTCCAATTCTTATCTTTTGGCAAGCATCCCTGTCTTTTTTGTGGCCTGGCGAACGAGAAACATGCTACTATCAGTGTGTACCGGCATGGCGGCGGTGCTTGTTTTGCAGCTTGTCTGAAGCCTCCTGCATAAAAAACGATGGCGGAAGCACAATAGAAAAAACGGGAGGTATGAAGTCTTGGCAGATCAATTTACGGTTGGAAACCTGAAAGTAACGAAACTGGTGGACCAGTCGCAGATTGATGCCTTTGTGGCCGCCCTGCCGCCGGAAAAAAAGGCGGATGTGAAAGATGTGATAATGGCTTTGCATGAAGAGGGGTTGATTAATATCGAAGAAATTTAAGAGGTGCGCAAGCATCTCTTTTTTT
>JAAYMN010000090.1 GCA_012521345.1 Bacillota bacterium | reverse complement strand
CGCGGTTATACTTTTGGTCCAGGAAAAAGCCGGTTTTCTGCCCGTTTTCCACATCGACGAGATACTTTACGCCGTTTTCGCAGATCTCCGTTACGGCGGATTCCGGCGCAGGCATGCCATCGAACCGGTACCAGCCCTTGTGCTCCGGCAAGCCTCCCTTTGTCCGCAGGGAAATGTCATTGCGTTCATAAATGCCGGTGACGGTTTCACCCATTGCGGCAAGCACATCACAAAGAGCGCGGTAAACAGTATCCTTGACAAGTTCCATGCCGAGGCAGGTAATCTGCACAACCAGGATTCCGCCATAGCGGTCCACCGTCAGCCCCGGCATCTGGTCAGCCTCGCCGTGAATCAGACGGCAGCAGGTGAAATCAGCCCCAGGCATGACGTTTTTGCGGTAGCGAACGGCATATTCCACGCGGCGGCGCCAAAAGCGGGCGTCAAAGACATCGTTGGCGTTGCGGGAAATAAGGCGAACGGAGATCTTGCTGGCGCTGTTGTAAAAGCCGGTGCCCATAAAGGCGTTTCCGGCAAACACATCCACCAGCCCTCCGTTTTGAAGTTCGCCCTCTGTTTTGCGAATCTCTTCCCCGTAAATCCACGGGTGCCCGTTCTTGACACTGCGCTCTGCCTTTGCCGAGATCATGACTTTTGGATACTGCCGCTTCTGTTTCATTTGTGCCACCTTTTGCAATGAAATTGCTTCGGCTGATTGTATGATTGTAACACATTTTTCCCGCTGCCATCAACACGGATATGTTTCTGAAAAAAATATTTGACAGACACATATATATGTGTGATAATAATCAGTGACAGGCAAAATATTGTATATTTCCAATCCCCTGTTTGAAAGGAGATTGCAATGGAGCCAATCTTATCGTCGGATCTTTTGCGGGGACATACGGACACCATTGTCTTGGCTATGTTAATGAATGCTGACCGTTACGTCCTGGAAATTTATAACCGGATTTTAGCCCGTACTGGTGAACAGTACGAGCTGAAGGTGGAGACTTTGTATTCAAGCTGCAAACGGCTGGAGAAGGGCGGGTACATCACATCGTACTGGGGTGACGAAACGCAGGGCGCCCGTCGCAAATACTATCACATTACAAACAAAGGTCGCGAACTGTATAGGCAAAACATGCTGAACTGGGAGTTTACTTTAAAAATCCTGAATGAATTGCTAAGGGAGGACTAGTTAATGGATACAAGAGAATATATCGACTCGCTGTTTTCCGACTACCAGGAAACGGCGGCGCTTGTTGACTTTAAGGAAGAACTGAAAAGCTTTCTGGACGAGAGGATAAAGGCTCTTGTAAAAAGCGGCATGGATGAAAAGAAGGCTTTTGCCAAGGCAACAAATGAACTTGGCGATATGACGGCAGTCGCAGATGAAATCAGCCGTAGGAAGAAACAGGAGATACTTGCTGAAATGTATTTGAAAACCGGGCATTACCTGCCGACATGGAGAATTGCGCTTTATATTCTATGCGGTGCCGTGCTCGGCTTTGGCATCATTGCCACTGTCCTCTCGGGATTTTTCAGCAACGACATTACTAAACCGCTGGGTACGCTGCTTGTTTTCGGGATTGTTCCGGTTCTTGGCTTTTTGTTTCTCGGACTTACGCAGGAAACGGCCATGTACGAAGCAATGAGCTGGAAGCGGGCACTTCTGTATGTAATTGCGGCAGGTGTTTTCCTCTTTGGCGTATTTATGTTCATCATAACGTATTTCAAAGCCAACGCGGGTCTTCCATACGCTATTGCCACGCTTATCCCCTTTGTCCTGCCCAGCCTGGCATTCGGTGCGTTTCTCATCCTTACCGAAAAGGACAGGAGGAAGCCGTGGGTGATAAAGCAGCACGAGGAACGCAGGAAACGTTCACACGAACGCTTCGGCGATCCGGCGCAGGAGAAACGGTTCAGCCTGTTTTCCGGCGCGCTGTGGATCGCGGCGATAGCAGCGTTTGTCCTGCTGACAATTCTTTTTGGTCTTAAATTTTCCTGGCTGGCGATTGTTGCCGCACTGGTCGGGCAGCTGCTTATCCAGGCCATGTTCACAAAGGCCAAATAAAAACCGGAGGTCAATAAAAAAGCGGTGTCAAAACAGAAATATATCACTAATGCCAACATAACAGGGGCTGGGATATGCCTTTGGCATAAATCCCAGCCCCTTTGTTTTATCTATATGGAGCATGAATGCATCTTGGCTGGTTCCGTTGAATTTCATTCCCACTCGATTGTACCCGGCGGCTTGGAGGTGATGTCGTAGACCACCCGGGCCACGGAGGGGATTTCCCCGGTAATGCGCAGCGATATTTTCTCCAGCAGTTCAAAGGGCAGGCGCGCCCAGTCGGCGGTCATGCCGTCTTCCGAGCAGACTGCCCGGATGGCTACCACGGGGCCGTAGACCCGGTTGTCGCCTTTTACGCCCACGGCATTGATGCCGGGCAGGAGGGCAAAATATTGCCAGAGCTTTTTGTGCAGGCCCGCCTTTTCGATTTCTTCCTGCACAATGGCGTCGGCTTCCCGCAAGATGGAAAGTTTTTCCGCTGTTATTTCGCCCACAATACGCACTGCCAGCCCGGGGCCGGGGAACGGCTGCCGGCAGGCAAAGGAAGCAGGCAGGCCAAGTTCAACGGCTACCCGGCGCACCTCGTCTTTGAACAGCTTGCGCAAAGGTTCAATAAGCTTAAAATTCATTTCCTGCGGCAAACCGCCTACATTATGGTGGGATTTGATGGTGGCCGCGCTGCCGCCGCCGCTCTCGATCACATCCGGGTAGATGGTGCCCTGGGCCAAATAGGAGATGTTGCCAAGGGAAAGAGCCTGTTCCTTAAATACGTTGATAAACTGCTCGCCGATAATGTGGCGCTTTTCCTCGGGATCTGTCACACCCTGCAGGCGCTGCAGGAAGCGTTCCCGTGCATTCACATAAATAAACCGGCCGTGCAGCTTTTCCCGGAAGATGTTGCTGATTTGTTCCGCTTCACCTTTGCGCAAAAGACCATGATCAACAAAAATGGCGACAAACCGCTTGCCAATGGCCCGATCCAGCAGCATGGCCACAACCGTGGAATCTATACCGCCGCTGACGGCGCAAACCACCCGCTCCCGCGATCCCACTGCCCGGCGAACTTCTTCCACTGCTGCTTCCACAAAGCTGCGGGGCGTCCAGTCGCCGCGGCAGGAGCAGACAGCAAACAAAAAGCGCCGCAGGATATGCATGCCGCCGGGAGTGTGCGCCACCTCGGGATGAAACTGCAGCCCGTACAGGTTGCGCTTGCGGTCGCCGATGGCTGCGATGATGCCGTTTTCTGTGCGGGCCAATACTTCGAAGCCGGGAGGGAGCTTCACCACTTCATCCTGGTGGCTCATCCAGACCTCAGTTTCCCGGCTGCCGTCGAAGATGTCATCGGTAAAGAGCGGCTCGTGCACGCCAATTTCCAGCCTTGTCCTGCCGAATTCGTGGCGGGTGCCCGGCTGCACCTTGCCATGCAGGGCAAGGGTCATTAACTGCATGCCGTAGCAAATGCCAAGGACCGGCACCTCGCCGCTGAAGATTTCGGGATCGCAATAGATTGCATCTTTGGCGTAGACGCTGGCCGGTCCGCCGGAAAGGATTACCCCGGCGGGGCGGTAAGCCTGTATTTCCTCTCTTGAGGCATTGCCGGGCAGCAGTTCACAGTATACCCCGGCCTCCCGGACCCGCCTTGCGATGAGCATGCTGTACTGCCCGCCGAAATCAAGCACAATTATTTTCTGGGGAGATGTTTCCATAAAAGAATCCCACCTTTGGACGGTGTATATAAAGGGACTCATCAGGGTCTTTTTTTTTTACGTGTCGCCGTTTATGGGTATACAACTTAGCGACTGGCAGTCGCAAGTGGTCGGATAAGTGCCGGTAAAACAGGCACAGCAAAAATCCCGCTCGTCGCCGCCCAGGGCGGCAAAGAGGTCGTTCAGCCCGGCGAAGGTGAGGCTGTCGGTTCCGATTTGTGCCGCTAGCTGCGACGGGGCTGATGCGGCAGCCGCCAGTTCAACGGCAACCGGGATGTCAATGCCGTAGTAACAAGGGTGCAGGTAGGGCGGGGCTGAAATAAAAAGGTGCACTTCCGCCGCCCCGGCCTTTCGCAAGAGGGAGGTCAGCTGGCGGGCGGTGGTGCCCCGCACCAGAGAATCGTCCACCAGGGCAACTTTCTTGCCCTTCAGCAGGTCGGCGATGGCGCCGTATTTAAGTTGCGCTCCCAGTTCGCGGCTTTCCTGGGTAGGATTGATAAAGGTACGCCCCTTGTAAGGATTGCGGTGGACTGCCCACTCCAGGGGCAGCCCTGCGGCTTCTGCCATGCCCATGGCCGCCGAGATGCCGGAATCGGGAGCTGGTACCACCATGTCCAGAGAGGTATTGATCCTTTTTGCCAGTTGCGCACCTACAGCCTTGCGCACCAGGTGCATGTTTCTGCCGTGCCAGTTGCTGTCCGAACGTGAAAAATAAATGTATTCAAAAATACAAAGTGCGCTGCGTCCGGGGGATGCGCAGGAGGTGGAGGAGATTTCACCGTCCAGTACAGTGACAATCTCCCCCGGCAGCACCTCGCGGACAAAAGCTGCCCCAACCGCGTCCAGGGCGCAGGTTTCCGAGGCAAAAAGCCAGGCTTCTCCCAGGCGGCCTATGCAGAGCGGCCGGAAACCGAAAGGATCGCGAAAGGCAACCATCCGGCGGCTGTCCATGACTACGGCCGCATATGCTCCCTCCACCATTTCCATCATTTTTTTCACCGCCTCCGCCAACCCCAGGCGGCGGTGGCGAAAAAGATAAGCCAGCATTATCTCCGTGTCCGCAGTGGCGTGGAAAATATGACCTTCCGCCAAAAGCTTTCTGCGCAGGGAGGAGGCGTTGGCAAGGTTGCCGTTATGGGCGATGGCAATGCTGTCTCCCGAGGCTGGTGCGGCAAGGAAAGGCTGGACATTGGCAAGACTGCTTTCTCCCGTGGTGGAATAGCGCACATGCCCCAAAGCGGTGTGCGCTTTCAACCCGGATAAAAATTTTGGTGAAAATACCTGGGCCACCAGGCCCATGCCCCGGTAAGCCGCAAGGCCTTCGGGTCCGGCCAAAACCATGCCGGCGCTTTCCTGGCCCCGGTGCTGCAGGGCCAGCAGGCCGTAGTAAGTGATTTCGGCGGCCGTGTAGCCGCCTTTGCAGTTGTAAACGGCAAAGATGCCGCAGTGATCGCGGGGGCGTTCCCTTTCTGCATAAGCTGTCAAATCCGGAGCTCCCTCCTGCTGTTGCACAGGCGGCTTATTTTGCAGCCGCCATTTTATTGACACTTTTGTTTACTTGCTTTATACCAGGCGAACGGGGATGCCCTCCTGATGAAGGTAGGATTTTATTTCTCCCACTGTCAGATCTCCGTAGTGCAGGACGGATGCCACCAGGGCAGCATCCACCCGGGCTTTGACAAAGGCATCCCTGATATGCTCAAGGCTGCCTGCTCCCCCGGAAGCCACCACAGGGATGGAAACAGCCCCGGTCAGCTGCTGCAGCAGCTCCAGGTCATAGCCTTGCCGGGTCCCGTCCGCTTCAATGCTTGTATAGACAATCTCTCCGGCACCCAGCTTTTCCACGTACGCCGCCCATTTTAAACAGTCAAGGCCGGTGGGCCGCTTGCCGCTGTGGGTGTAAACTTCCCAAAAGCCTTCCCGCCTGCGCCGGGCATCGATGGTGATGACAACGCACTGGCTGCCGAAGCGCCTGGCCGCCTCAGTGATCAAGCCGGGATTTTCCACCGCCCCGGTGTTCAAACCGACTTTATCGGCACCGGCCAGGAGAATAGTGCGGAAATCCTCGATAGTCCGCACTCCGCCCACCACGCAGAAGGGGATGTGGATGGAGGCAGCAATTTTTTCAATCCAGGGGATCACGGCCTGCCTGTTTTGCAAAGAAGCGGTGATGTCAAGGTATATCAATTCGTCGGCCCCCTGGGCCTCATAGCGCATCCCTATTTCCGCCGGGTTGCCGATCAGACTGGGATTTTCAAACTGGACACATTTGACGACTTGCCCGTTTTCAACATCCATTGCCGGGATGATCCTTTTTTTCAGCATCGGTTTTCTTCCTTTCCGGCCTGCGTTGCACAGGCATCTTTCGCCAAGGCCTCCGCCAGGAGACAGAAATTCCGGATTAGCTGCAAACCGTTCCTGCTGCTTTTTTCGGGGTGGAACTGGACTCCCATGACATTTTTCTCAGCCACTATCCCGGCAAACCTGATCCCGTACTCAATTTCCCCGATGATCAGGTCTTTGCTGCCCGGCTCGCAGTAGTAAGAATGGGCGAAATAAAAATCCGTGCCGCTTTTGATCCCTGCAAGCAGCGGGTGTTCCCTGACAAGGCACAGGTCGTTCCAGCCCATATGGGGAACCCTGAACCTCCGGGGGAAGCGCCTGACGACGCCGGGAAGGATGCATAGGCAGGGTGTTTTGTCTTCCTCGCTGTAATCAAAAAGGATTTGCATGCCAAGGCAGATGCCGAGGTAGGGTTTCCCTGCCCGTATTTCTTCTGTAAGTGCCCGGTCAAGGCCGGTGGCGGCCAGCATTTCCATGGTCCGGCCGGCTGCGCCCACGCCGGGGAAAATAATGCCGCTGCTGTGCTTGAGCACATCAGGGGAGGAGGCGGCCTCACAGGATACCCCGCAGG
>JAAYMN010000089.1 GCA_012521345.1 Bacillota bacterium | reverse complement strand
TTCCAGGCCCAGCTTAAAGCTTACAACCGCCGTTCAAACAATATCCCGATGCGTCCTCTCGGCTACCTATCTCCGCTGGAATTTTTAAAACTGTACCGTGTCCAAAATGTTTGACAAACCTACATAAAAGCAGGCCAAGTCAAATGAATTCCGGCGGTAAAAATACAAACAAAAGGCGCCCTCGAGAGGGCGCCTTCCTGCCAGTGGCTAAGACTACTTGATTTCGACTGTGGCTCCGGCTTCTTCCAGTTTTGCCTTCAGTGCTTCCGCTTCTTCTTTGCTGACCTTTTCCTTCACAGGCTTGGGAGCGTTGTCAACCAGTTCCTTGGCTTCTTTCAGCCCCAGGCTGGTAACTTCGCGGACAACTTTAATGACGGCAACTTTCTTGTCGCCGGCTGCAGTCAGGATAACATCAAATTCCGTCTGTTCCTCGGCGGCAGGTGCATCGGCAGCGGCAGCAGCCGGCACGGCAGCCATGGCCACCGGGGCGGCTGCTGTTACACCAAATTCCTCTTCAAACGCCTTTACCAGCTCGGACAGTTCCAGTACTGTCATCCCTTTAATTATCTCCAAAACTTCGGCTACTTTTGACATATGATAATCCTCCTGTCACTTAAGATATGAAAATTTTTCTTAACCCGGCACCGGCCGGGCCTGCATTATGCCTCCGCCGCTTTCTTTTCATGGACAGCATCCAGCGTAGCGACAAATTTCCGGAGCAGCGCCTGGGCTGCACCGGCAAAGCCCGTCATGGGAGCGGCAAAGGCGCCGGCCACCTTGGCCAGCAGGACATCACGCGAAGGCAGGTCGGCCAAACTTTTAATCATGGCAGTGTCCATAACGGCACCTTCAAGCAGCCCGCCTTTCAACTTCAGAAACTCAAACTCCTTGGCAAACTTGGTTAAGATTTTGGCCGGTGCAACCGGGTCCTCAAAGCCGTACGCAATGGCCGTGGGCCCCTCTAGGTATGCGTCCAGCCCGGCAATGCCCAGTTCCTGGGCAGCCCTTTTGGCCAGAGTGTTTTTTACCACCACATATTTGACCTTTTCCGCCCGCAAGGCACGGCGCAGCGAGGTAATCTGCTCCACATTCAGGCCGCGGTAGTCGGTAATAATGGCGACTTTTGCCCGGCTTAAATCTGTTTTAACCTCACTTACAATTTTTTCTTTCGTTTCCCTGCTGATACCCAATGTTCCACCTCCTTTGCAGGACGTTGCATAAAAATGGCCTCCATGCAGACACACGGAGGCCACCGGCTGTTTGGACACAGTGAGACGGCGTTTTGACCTCGGCAGGCGATTGCTCCTTAAGCCCCAGGGGGCACCTGCTGTCTGCAGTCACAACGGAGTATACCATTTTTATGTTTTTTCGGGAATCATCCCGTTGTTTTCGTTTTTATCTTGCCCTGCCGAGGGCGGCAGCTTTCTGCGTATTCACCCGGACGCCGGGTCCCATGGTCGAGGCCACGGTAATGGCGCGCAGATACTGACCTTTGGCGGCAGCCGGCTTTGCTCTGATCAGTGTATCAATGATAGTGTAGAAATTGGCCAAAAGCTTCTCCGAGTCAAATGATACTTTGCCGATGGGTACATGGATGATGCCGTTTTTATCCACGCGGTACTCCACTTTACCGGCTTTAATTTCAGAGACGGCGCGGGCTATATCCATGGTGACCGTTCCCGTTTTCGGGTTTGGCATCAGCCCCCGGGGACCGAGAATCCGGCCCAGTTTGCCAACCATACCCATCATATCCGGAGTAGCTACAGCCACATCAAAATCAAACCAGCCGCCTTCAACCTTGGCAACCAAATCTTCCGCACCGACATAATCGGCACCGGCTGCCTCCGCTTCCCTGGCTTTTTCGCCCTTGGCAAAAACGGCGACTGTAACAGCTTTCCCGATCCCGGCAGGCAGCACCACGGCGCCGCGCACCTGCTGGTCGGCATGCTTCGGGTTGACGCCCAGATTAACCGCCAGTTCCACCGTGGCGTCAAACTTGGTCACTGATGTTTTTTTGACCAGTTCCATAGCCTCTTCCGGGTCATACTGCCTGTTGCGGTCAATCAGTTTCAGGGCTTCCTGATACTTTTTTCCGTGTTTAGCCATTTTATTCCCTCCTTGTGGTACGAGCGAGGCGGCCAACCTCTCCCACCGTATTAGTTGCTTATCCTTGAATTACAATACCCATGCTGCGTGCCGTGCCTTCCACCATCCGCATGGCGGCTTCCAAATCATTGGCATTCAAGTCTTCCATTTTCAGCGCGGCAATTTCACGCACCTTGTCACGGGACAGTGTGGCCACTTTATCCTTGTTGGGCCTGCCGGATGCCTTTTCCAGACCCGCAGCTTTTTTCAGCAGCACGGCGGCAGGGGGTGTTTTGGTGATAAATGTAAAGGAGCGGTCCTCCATCACAGTTATAACCACAGGAATGACCAGCCCGGCCTGGCTTGCAGTGCGTTCGTTAAACTCTTTGCAAAAGCCCATAATATTGACGCCATGCTGGCCAAGAGCCGGTCCGACCGGAGGTGCGGGAGTTGCTTTGCCGGCAGGAATCTGCAGTTTGATAATACTTTTCACTTTTTTTGCCATTGTTTACACCTCCTTTTCAGGTTAGCTTTTCTACCTGGTAAAATTCAAGTTCAACCGGTGTCTCCCGGCCAAACATGGAAACGAGAACTTTTACTTTGCGCCTGTCCGGCAGGACTTCTTCCACATTGCCGATAAAATTGGCAAAAGGCCCTTCCGTCACTCGGACGGCTTCACCAACAGCAAAATCAATTTTCGGCTTGGGTTCTTCCAGACCCATCTGTCTCAGAATTTGCGCCACTTCCGTCTGGGAAAGGGGAATGGGTTTGGAACCGGGCCCCACAAAGCCTGTCACTCCGGGCGTGTTGCGCACCACATACCAGGAGTCGTCTGTCATAATCATCTCAACCAGCACATACCCGGGAAAGACTTTTTTCAGCGTGGTTTTTTGCTTCCCGTTTTTAACTTCCATTTCCTTTTCCATGGGCACAAGGACACGGAAAATTTTGTCCTGCATCTCCATGGACTCGACCCGCTTTTCTAGGTTCGTTTTTACTTTGTTTTCATAGCCGGCATATGTGTGGACTACATACCAATTTTTTTCCTTAGGCGAGGGAATGGCCCCCACCCCCTTACTATTGGAGAATCAGCCGCAGGAAGCCCGTAAAGCCGATGTCCAGCAGCCAGAAGAAGGCGCCAATGACAATAATGGCTGCCAGCACCATGGAAGTAAACAGCCCCAGCTCCTTGCGGTTCGGCCAGTGGACTTTTCTTAATTCCTGCCTGACATCCTTAAAATATTTGCTTAATGCCTTTAAATTAGCGGCCATGATAACACACCCTTCCCAAACCTAGTGGCAGAAACATGCTATTTTGTTTCCTTATGGGCAGTATGTTTTTTGCAGAACGGGCAGTACTTGTTAAGTTCGATTCTGTCCGGATTTGTTCTTTTATTCTTGGTAGTAATATAGTTCCGGCGCTTGCATTCGCCGCAAGCCATGGTAATTTTCACACGCATGTTCACACCCCCTACAACACAATCTAGGCTGCATAACTGCGGGCACTCCAACAAAACCTCGGGCAAACCTGAGATTTCACTTTTTCCAATTTACCATATGTCAAGGCCTGTTGTCAAACCTTTTGTGCCTGCCGCCGTCTGGATAATACAGGCAGAAAAAACGCAAGCACGTGCCGCGGGCAAAAACCCCCGTGGCCGCTATATTGCCACAGGGGTTATTTGACAGCTGCGATGTTCGTTTGAATGTTTATTTATTCGATAATGCTGGTTACCACGCCGGCGCCTACTGTCCTGCCGCCTTCGCGGATGGCAAAGCGCAGGCCTTCTTCAATGGCAATGGGCGTGATCAGTTCAATCTTCATTTGCACGTTGTCCCC
>JAAYMN010000088.1 GCA_012521345.1 Bacillota bacterium | reverse complement strand
CCGTTCAAACAATATCCCGATGCGTCCTCTCGGCTACCTATCTCCGCTGGAATTTTTAAAACTGTACCGTGTCCAAAATGTTTGACAAACCTACAGTGATACAGGAAATATTACCTCCCGCCTATAGCATATATATGCCGGGATGCTCCGCTTTGCCAGCTATTCCGGCAAGGTTAAAAGCAGCTCCGCCGCCACCAGGCCGAGATAGCGGTTCTGGCGCCATATTCTGTCCCACTGGCCGAGATTGCCGATATCGGTCCCTACTTCAATAAGTATGGCCGGCACCTGCAGTTCGCTGATGACCCAGTCCATATACTTGCCGCCGTTGGCCAGCAGCTGCCGGTAATAAGGGTAGCCCAGGGCGGCTGCCAGCCCCTGTGCCAGCGTACGGTCCCGCTCCAGCCTCTCTCCTTTCTGCCGGAAATACCAGTAGACAATTTCACCCTGCTGGTGATAGGAGATGGTCATGGCCGGCCTGCGCTCCAGGGTAAAATCATACAGCGCACGCGATTCCGGCTCGCTTAGAGGTTCGTAGCCTTTAAAAAAGGCGGGGGACGGTTTCGTATCCACCTTCACCATGTATGGCCAGCTGGCGGGAAAGTTCCTGTTCAAATCCACCCCCCGGATATTGGCTTTCCACCTTTCTAACGGCCTGTCGCTCTGCCGCAGCATCCGGTTGACAGACTGTGCATGTTCTGTTGCACCCGGTCCTTCCAGCACCAGGGTAACCCCGTCCGGGTTTAACATGGGGATAAACCAGAAGCTGATCTCCTGCAGCATGGCGGCCACGTCGTACCCTCCATAGGCTTGTCCGTAGCGGGCATGGTGTGCATACTCCTCCAGCATTTTCATCAAGAGGGGGGTAGTCATCCATTCGCAGGCATGTATGGCGGCATCAAGAAAGATTTCCTTGCCGCCGTAGCCAAGTTTGGCCGCCAGAATTTTGCGTCCTTCCACCGAGGTGCCGATTTCCTGCAGCGTTATAAGTTCCGGATAGGCCGCCGCCAGTGTTTCCAGGTCGCTGCGCATAATCTCGTAAGTATATTCCTGTTTGGGGGCAACTGTCAGCGGCGCATTGATAATGCGCAGGCTTGGCAGGGCGATACGCGCCGCCACCCTGGCCAGCTCACCCCGTGTTACAATGGCATCCGGGACAAATTGCCGTTCGTAAGGGACTTCGATGATGCCCTGCTGGGCCAGCAAATCAAGCGGCACATCTGTATCTTCAGTGCCATAAAAATAACAGCGCGAAACCTCTGTCTTTTCCGCCTGCACAAGGCGGGCAGCCAGCCGGTAAAGTTCGCCGCGCGCCAGGACGGAAACGTCGTTATCACTGAAAATCCCGGCCTCTGCAAGGACAGCTTTATATTCCTGCTCCCGGCCGTGGTACCCCTCCAGGGCGGCAAAAACTTTAATGCCTTCCTCACGGCTGACAGGCAAGTCGCTGTCAATGACGCCCCAGTTATTCGCAAAAACCCCCAGTTCGTTGATATATTCCCATTCATCAAGGGGTGGTGAATTGAAAAGAGCCTGTTTTATTGGCGCAGGGAAAAACTTGCCCAAAAGGTAGGCAAAGACAATAAAGGCAGTAATGAAGAAAAACATCTGCCGGTTAAGTTTCTGGGTGTATTCCATAAGCCTCTCTCCCAAAAGCATCATGGCTTGGCAGTATCGTTTTATTTTGACAAAAAACGCCATTTCCCTGCTCCCAAAGGCATTTCAAACGACAAAAAAAGCCACCGTCGCAAACGGGGGCAAGTGTTTGCAACCCAACCGGGCAAAAAAAAGCTTGTCTCTTTAAAGAGAACAAGCTTTCAGGGCTGCGGCTTCCCTGCCCAGCTGGACCGCAGCTGTAAGGTATTCAGGATACTTTTTAATGTCTCCCTTAGCATCCACGCCGCGGATTAAAAGCCGGCCTGCCGGGACAAAGCCGGTTGCTTCAAAGTAATACTGCATGGTCAGCATGGTTCCCTTAAACAGGTTTTTGCCTTTGGTGGCGCCCACACTGATGAGATAGCCCGGCTTGTTTTGGCGCAAACGCTCATCTTTCAGGACATGCTTCCTGGCCCACAGCGCCTGCGAACGGTCAATGGCCGCTTTGGCCCAGGCAGAAACATTGTAAAAATAATTGGGTGTGGCAAAAATCAATGCATCGGCGGCAATGATTCTTTCATTAACCATCTGCATGTCATCCTGCAAAACACACCGGCCCGTTTTTTCACAGCTGCCGCATGAAATACAGGGAGAATACTTCAGTGTGCACAAAACAATCTTCTCTGTCTCCGCGCCGGCTTCCCGTGCTCCGGCCAGCGCCTCATCCAGCAGAATTTCCGTATTGCCGTTCCTCCGGGGACTCCCCGCTAATCCCAATACTAGCATTTTTCATCTCCAGGCCCGTCATACGGCCCCGGCAGAATCTCTACCACGGCCGCAGCAGCCTGACGGCTTGCCACCTTTCTGTCATATTTTCGTATAAATAAATAAGAAGCGAGCAGAAAAACTACTCCCAGAACAATATCCAGGCGTGGGAAACCGGCGGCAGGTCCCAGCTGTTGGCCGGCATACAAGCCGATCAGCAGCGCCAAAAGGGGCACCATATAGACCATAAAAGAGGCTTTAAGAACCTGTGCTGTGTCACTGACGACCCGGACAGTTTGTCCCACAGCAGCATTGGCCTGGTTCAGCGCTTCCAGATGCGTTTCGCCCTTGCCGGAAACAGCAACGCCGCAGCCGCCGCATTTGGCGCAAACTTCATGGCGTCGGATGGCAACGATTGCTTTATCGTCCTTTACCTCGACCACAAGTCCCACCTGCTCCATCGTTACACACCTCCCGTCTTAGTATGCACCCACTGCCTGTTTCCTATCAACATTATAGCCTTCCCGGCCTGCTTTGCCAACAGTGGGAAATAAGCTCCCTTTTAACCGAAGGAATGAATGCCAGATAGCAGCCATGCCACTCCCACCCAGGTGAAAAGCATGGCAAACCAACCGGCCACGACAAGGGCGACGGTGCGCAAGCCGCTCCAACCGCGGGTAAAGCGGGCATGCAGATAAACGGCGAAAACAAACCAAGTTATGAGAGACCACATTTCTTTCGGGTCCCAACCCCAGAAGCGGCCCCAGGATGTATCCGCCCAGATGGCACCGGTGATGATCATCACCGTCTGGAAAAGAAAGCCGAAGACGGAAGCCCGGTACATGTATTCCTCCAACACTGCAAATTCAGGCAGAGCGCGGGCAAAAGCACTTTTCTCCTGCAGCCGCGCTTTCAGCAGCCACATCAGGGCGACGGCAAAAGCCAGCGTAAACCCGGCATACCCCAGCACCGAAGCGCTGACATGCACCTTCAGCCAGTTGGACTGCAGCACGGGAGGCAGCAGTGTGTGAGCCCGGCTGATGGTCACTTTCGTAAAAATTTTGGGCACAACTGTCAGGTAGCCGATGTAGAGGACAACCAATGGAGCCAGGAAGGCACCCACGGCATAGTATTTTTCTTTTTGTCGCCGCTCCGTCCAGAGATAGACAAGGACGCATGCCCAGATAAACAAGTTGCCAAATTCAAAATGCCCCACAAAAGGCACACGCCGCACATTAACCGTCCTTGCCGCCAGGAAAGCGCTGTGCAGGAAAAAGGCCAGGTGCAGCAGGCGGGAAGCATAAGAACCCAGGCTCTTTTTGCCAAAAAGATATGCCAGGTAGCCGGCCGTTGCCGCAAGATAGCCGGCAACTGCCAGGGCAAACAGCATGTTTTCCAAGAATAATCCGGCAGGTGATACTTCAATTGCACCGGCCATGCTAAGCTTCCACCTCCTGCTGCGCTAATTCTTTTGCCACCCGCGCCAGATCCTCCTCCAGTCCTATGCGTCCGCGATAGCTGCTTCCGCCCAAGTGGATCACATCCCCATCCCTTTCGCAGGCAGCATAAAGCCGGCGGGGGGAGACGGCAAAGCAAAGATACAGCCCAAAAACAAGCACCAAAGCACCGGCCAGCAGCAGAGGCCGTCCCAGGTTGCGTGTCACGGTATAAACAACGGCGTCCTGGAAATCCTTCAGCGTCAGCTCGATTTCACCCGCCGCAACAGCGATCACTTGCGGCTTATCAAGCTGCAGGAGGACAGGACGCTCGCCCTGCCCGGCGGAATTGTAGAGAATGCCGGCCAGGACGGGCTTTTCCGGCAGCCAGTTTATCGAGTAAGGCATGCCCTGCTCCGTCATGCTGAAATTGGGGAAAAACTTGAGAAAATGAATATAGGATCCTTCACTGCCCACAGCAAGAAGGTCCTGCTCGGAAACCTGTTTTGTTGTCTCCTCCCCCGTAGCGGGGTTTTTTATTACTATCTCTGAAACATAGCGGAAAGTCTTGTGGTAGATGGTGTTTCCCTGAAAACGCAGCGGTTCATTGATGGCCACCGTGCCGGCGGCAACTTGGCTGCCGCCTCTCGTCACCACCACATCGCTGTATACACGCGGCCGCACTGTCGGGTCCGGTTCCTGCACCATGCGGACACCGTCGATCCGGACGGTAAAATTGCCTCCCGGCACCTGGAAACTGTCGCCGGCAATCCCGCCGCCCGTATATTCAAAACCTGTCAGAGAACCGACCAGAGCGCCCAGCAGAATGACAAGCAGGCCGAAATGAGTCAGAAAGGAGCCGAAATAGCCGGACCTGCCTTTTTCGCCGAAGATCTTTTTCCCTTCCGGGCTCTCTGCCACGGAAACGTGATAGCCCAAAGCCCTGAGTGCGGCACTGGCTTTTTCGGCGCCCCCACCGCCCCCATCCGCCGGCGTGAGCTTGACGGCCCGGTAAAAAGGCATTTTTTTAATTGCTTCAACCGTCTGCACTTTCTGCGGCTGCAGCGCCAGGCGGGCAAGCGGCTTCACCCTCCTCAAGGAACACAGGAGCAAGTTCAGTGCTGCAAAAGCCATAATACCGATAAACCAAAACGAGCGGTAAATATCGGCTACGGCCTTCTCCTGCTCCTGCAGCGAGGCGAAGATGGAAATGGCGGCCAGCAGCAAAAGCAAGCCGATACCGAGCTGCATAGAACTTAAAAAGCGCAGAACCCGCCGCAGACTGCCCCCCGCTTCCTGCCGCCGCTTAAAATCCCTGGCCACAACTATCCCTCCCGTACAGCTGCATCATACCCTACTCTTTTTTTACACCGGACGGATGTTCCGCTTCGTATTTGGACGGGCATTTCACCAGGATTTTGTTGGCCGTAAAGACATCGCCTTCGAACCTGCCGGTGACAACCACGCTTTCCGCCTCAAAAAGGTTGGCCGGCATCTTAACCCTGGCAAACACCGGGACAGTCTCGCCATTTTCATCCTGCATGTGAAAAGAGAAGGAATTGTTATCAATCTCTTCCGCCGTGCCGGCAACCGCACAGCCTTTCACCTGGACAGGGCGGCCGCTTTTCCTGGCCTCGGCAAAGGTTACATAAGGGCTCATGGCGCCGCGGGCGGTGAAAATAATGCCTGTGGCAAAGGCGGCAAAAAGCAGCACGAGGACAATTTTGTCATATCTCTTCACGGCGCTCTGCCTCCTTCAGTTTGAGCTCAAGCCGCAACAAGTAGAGAAACAGGCCGAGCCAGGTGATCAGTGTCACTGCCAGGACAAAAATTAGTTCATCGCTCACTTTCCGCTTCCCCCCTCTTCTGCTGCTCCAGTTTGTCCAGCAGGTTTTCCAGCCTGGCCACCAGCTTGTACATCCAGGCATAAAGGCCGGTAAAGCCGGCCAGTGACGCAAGAAAAACGACAAGCATCTTCCTGTCCATGTCAAAGCTGCCTTGTTCAAGGTTAATCAGGTCGGGATGAAGCGACGCGTAAACGCGGGGGACAACAAAAACTAAAAACGGCACCGTTAAAAAAGCCAGGACTGAATAGACAGCGGACAGACGGGCGCGCCGCGCCTGATCGGAAACGGCGCTGCGCAGGACGAAATAAGCGGTGTAGATTAAAAGCAGGACGGCAATGGATGTCTGTCGCGGATCCCAGTTCCAGTACCAGCCCCAAGCGGCGCGGCTCCAGATGGCCCCGGTAACGGTTGCCACAAGGCAAAAAACTGTCCCCAGCTCGGCGTTGATGCGTGCCTGCCTGTCCAGGCGAAGTTCCCCGCGGCGCAAATAGCCGACGGCATTAAGCATGGATATCAGGTAAGCCAAAACGGCAAGCCAGGCGGCCGGCACGTGGTAGACGATAATGCGCCCGGTTTGACCCAGCCCCTGGGTCGCCGGCATATAAAGGAATGACGCCAGAATAACTGCTGTCATCCAAATTCCAAGCAGGATTTGCCAGAACAATCTTTTCTCTCCTTCTTTGCTCTTTTTGCATGTTTTATTCGTCCCAGACATAGGGGAAAAGCAAGAGGGATGCTGTCAGGGCCACACCGTTGTAACAAAAAAGGAACAAAAGATCGGCCGCTATTGCCTTGTCTCCCACAAAGCACGTCCGTGTACTGCTGATGGCGCCAAGCAAAAGCGGCAACAGGACGGGAAAGGCCAAAACAGTCATCAGGGGTCCCCTGGCGCCGGCTTTGGCCACAATAGCAGCCACCATGGTGCTGGCGCCGGCCAGGCCTGCCGTCCCCAAAAGGACAACGGCAAGGAAAGACAGGGGTAGCGCCACCGTCTGTTGCAAAAGGACCCAAAAAAGCGGCACCACCAAAACGTCCAAACTGAAAAGCAGGGTTACGTTAAATAAATACTTGCCGATAAAGACGGCGTCAGGGCGGGCTGCCAGCCTGAGGGCGGTCACGGTGCCCGCTTCTTCTTCCTGCACAAAAGCACGGGACAGCCCGGCCATGGAAGTAAAAAAGAGAATAAGCCAGAGCAATGCCGCCGACAGGTCGGCGTCCAGTACGGCACCGCCTACAGAAAAACTAACCGCCACCAGCGTGGTAATGGCAAACATCAACAGGGCGCTGTAGGCATAGCGTGTCCGGAATTCAATGCGCAGGTCCTTGCGCCAGATGGCCAGTGCCCGGCTGACCCAAGGCCAGCGTTTGATCACCGTAGGACACCTCCTCCGGTTCGTTGGTGGCCATAATGACTATGCCGCGTTCTTTCTGTCTGCGGATGATTTCAGCAACAACAGCCACACCGGTTTCATCAAGGTTGCTTGTAGGCTCGTCCAGCAAAAGGATCCGCGGCTCGTGTAAAAGCGCGTAAGCATACTTCAGGCGCTGCTTCATACCGGAGGAATATGTATCGACCAAATCGCGCCCCCGCCCCGCAAGACCCACGGAAGCAAGCAGATTGCGGGCTTTTTCCAAGGAAAAGGGCAGGCCGCGGACCCCGGCAAAGAACTCCAGGTTCTCCACGGCGGAAAGCTCCCCGTACAGTTCCAGGTCGGGAGACACCAGCCCGATATGCTCCCGTCTTTCCTCCCGGGCAAGCAGCCTGCCGTCGACTGTAATTTCCACCTCTCCCGACGTGGCCGGGACATGCCCGCAAATAATGCGCAGCAAGGTTGTCTTGCCGGTGCCGTTGGGGCCGTGCAGGACAAAAACAGAGCGGTCAGGAATGATAACGGAAATGTCCGCAAACAGCCTGCGGCGTCCGTATGCTTTAGTAAGCTTTTTCAGCACCACTTTGGTCTGCATCTCTTGTGCTCCTTTTGTCTTTTAAGGCGCATTTGGCCGTCAACATAGTATGCCACGGAATTTGTAAATAATTACCGGATCGCAGCAAAAAATGAGTATTACAGACAAAGCGCCGTCTCGGCGCTTTTATCTTTCTGCAGTCTGCGGGACAAATCCTTTCCGCAGGCGGTTTAATTTGCCGCAAACTGTTGCAGCCAAAGGGCAAAAATCACCAGTGTCCAGATTTTACGGCTGTTGTCCGCCCGCCCTTCGTGATGATCGGCAAGCAGCCGGCGGACATATGGCAGGTTGAAATAACGGGTGTGGGGTCCGGCATGCAAAAGTGACCCCACCTCACCGGCCAGGCGGCTGCGCAGCCAGACCCTGGTGGGTACGGGGAAGCCGCGTTTGGGCCGCTTTACCGCGGATGGCGGCACAAGACCGGCAAAAGCTCGGCGCAGCACATACTTAGTTAGCCCGTTTTTGATTTTATAGCAGGTAGGTATGGTGGCGGCAAATTCAAAGACATGATGGTCCAAAAAAGGCACGCGCAGCTCCAGGGAATTGGCCATGGTCATTTTGTCCGCCTTAACCAGGATGTCTCCCACCATCCAGGTATGCAGGTCAAGATACTGCATGGCCGTGACATCGTCATACCGCTGCGCTTCCTTGTAGAAGGGAGCCGTCACGGCCGTCGGCGGCGTAAATTTTTTTTGCTTTAAAAGCTGCTGTTTTTCCGCTTCGGTAAAAATAAAGGCATTGCCGAAATAACGCTGCGCCAGCGGCGTTGCCGCCCGCCGCAGGTAGTTTTTCCCGGGCAGAAAGCCTGGCCAGAGCGAAGCTGCGGCCGACACAAGGGGCCGGGGCAAAAGAGTCATGGGGCGCAGGGCCTGCGGCTCCCGGTAAATCCCGTAGCCGCCAAAAACCTCGTCCGCCCCTTCCCCCGACAGAGTAACAGTAACTTTCCGGCGCGCCATGCGTGCCACGTAATAAAGGGCAATACCTGCCGGGTCGGCCACCGGGTCGTCAAAATGCCAGACCAGTTTGGGCAGGTTGTGCCAGTATTCTTCCGGGGTTATCACGTATTCCTCGTGGTCCGTTTCCAGGTAGCGGGCTGTTTCCGCCGCCTCGGACAGCTCACTGTAGCCTTCCTCCGCGTAGCCCACGCTGAAAGTGGAGACAGTCCCCAGCTCCCGCAGCAGGCTGACAATCACCGTGGAATCAATGCCGCCGGACAGAAAAGCGCCAAAGGGCACGTGTGCGCGGGTATGCAGGCGCACCGCTTCCCTCAGGATCGCCCGCGTCTCTTCCACCACCTCGGCCAGGGGCCGCATTTGGGGTAAAAAAAACGCCTGCCAATAACGGGTGAGGGCAAGTTTCCCTCCCTGCCAGACAAAATAATGGGCGGGTGGAATTTTATAAACGCCTGCAAACATGGTTTCCGGCTCAGGCACATACTGAAAAGTCAGGTAATGGGGCAGGGCCCCGGCATTGACACGTGCCGTAAAACCGGGCAGCCCGGCAAAAGCTTTTGCTTCCGAAGCCAGGGCGAAATAAGCCGGCGTTTCCGTATAATAAAGCGGTTTGATGCCAAAGCGGTCGCGCGCCCCGAAAAAGAGCCGCTTCCTGGTGTCATAGAGGCAGAAGGCAAACATGCCCCGCAGGCGGCGCACGCAGTCGAAGCTGTCTTCTTCATACAGGTGCAAAATAACCTCGGTGTCGCTGTCGCTGCGGAAGACATGCCCCCGCCGCAAAAGTTCCTCCCGCAGTTCCAGGTAGTTGTAAATGGCGCCGTTAAAAACGAGAAACAGTGTTCCGTCTTCATTGGCCATGGGCTGGCGTCCCCGCTCGGACAGGTCGATGATTTTCAGCCGGCGGAAAGCCAGAGCCGCCGGGCCACTAAACCTGACGGCACTGTCGTCAGGACCGCGGTGTGCAAATAATTCCGTAACTTTCTCCAAATCCAGCCAGCGTTTGCCGCCCCCTTTGTGCCAGAGGCCGAGAAAGCCGCACATATGTAAACCTCCCTGGGAAAAGATCAGTTTACTATATGCGGCTTCCCGCCTTTTTGGCATAGGGAGCAGCCAAAACTTTCCGCTCTTCCGCTAGCCAGGTATACCGGCTGAATTTTTTACAGCTTCAGGTCATAGTCGCCAAATTTAATGAGCCCGATTTTGCGCAGCCATTCGCTGAAAAGCAAGGACAGCACAGCCGGGAGGATATAATGCAAAAGCAAAATCCGCAAAAGGACAGGCAGGGAAAAACCCATGGCGTCAAATGTGCCGATTTGTCCCACAAAGCCGCTGGTCCCCATACCGGCCCCGTAAGGCAGGTTCTCCATCTTTATCAGCGTGGTAGCAATGGGTCCCAAGATGGCGGAGGCCAGCGTGGGCGGCACCAGAATCCAGGGGTTGCGCACAATGTTGGGCACCTGCAGCATGGACGTGCCCAAACCCTGGGCAATCAGACCTCCCCAGCCGTTTTCCCGGTAGCTGGCCACGGCAAAGCCTATCATCTGGGCGGAGCAGCCCACCGTGGCCGCTCCGGCCGCCAGGCCGCCCAGTTCCATCATCATGGCCAAAGCAGCGCTGGAAATGGGTGCTGTCAGCACCAAACCCATTACAACGGAAACAATGATCCCCATGGGAATGGGCTGCAGTTCCGTTGCCCTCATGATCAGCCTGCCAAGCGCCAACATAAAGCTGTTAACCCAGGGACCAACTACGGCGGCGGCGGCCACTCCCGCTAGGATGCTCACAGCAGGCGTAACGATAATATCAATTTTTGTTTCTCTCGATACGGCTTTGCCGAACTCCGCTCCCACCACGGCCGCCACAAAGGCGCCGGCCGGGCCGCCGCCAAGCGAAACGCCTGCTCCGCCGGTAACGGCGCTGGCAAACAGCACCAGCGGCGGGGCTTTCAGCCCGTAAGCCACGGCAACGCCGATGGCGGGACCGTACAGTCCTTTGGCAAGATTACCGCTTTCCACCAAAAATTTCAGGATTGCATTTTCTCCCAGCAGGTTTATCAGCTGGCTCCCCAGCGTCTCCAGGATAACTCCCACAATGAGCGAAGCAAAAAGGCCCAGGGCCATGGCGCCAAGCGCGTCAATGAAATAGCGCTCCAGGGAAAAAACAATGTTTTTGCGGGCCAGAAAGCCTTCTTTTTTTTGCATCTTCTTCCTCCTCCCCTGACCGGAAACCCGCCTATAGAGTTACTTTGATGCCGCCCGCAGCGCCCTGGACAACATGACCGATAACGGCTGCCGGGACATGACGCCGCTGCATAGCGCCGAGCAACGCTTCAGCCCTGTCCTGCGGGACGGCAATTAGGAGCCCGCCCGACGTCTGCGGGTCGCAAAGAATGTCTATTTCCCGCTCACCCACGTCACCGGCCGCCTCCAGGCCACAGGCCACGTACTCCCTGTTGGCATAAGCGCCGCCCGGAATAAGGCCCATGCCGGCCGCATGCACGGCACCGGGCAAAAGCGGTACCCGGCTGAAAGAAATCTCCATGGTCACCTTGCTGGCCAAGGCCATTTCGCGGGCATGCCCCAAAAGACCAAAGCCGGTGATGTCGGTGGCGGACGAGACGCCCACCTCCAACATGGCGGCGGCGGCGGCCTTGTTCAGGGTGGTCATGGAAGCTATGGCGGCGTCCAGTTCGCCCGCCCGGTCCATGCCCGCTTTCACCGCCGTCATCACCAGGCCGGTACCGATGGGCTTGGTCAACACCAGCACGTCACCGG
>JAAYMN010000087.1 GCA_012521345.1 Bacillota bacterium | reverse complement strand
TTCCAGGCCCAGCTTAAAGCTTACAACCGCCGTTCAAACAATATCCCGATGCGTCCTCTCGGCTACCTATCTCCGCTGGAATTTTTAAAACTGTACCGTGTCCAAAATGTTTGACAAACCTACATAACTTTGGTAAAACTGTTACCATGCATCGTAAGAGGGAAATAAAAAAATGACCGCTATTGCGATCTAAAATTATTTATTTGATTTAATGCGCTTTGTCCTTCGATCTTTTTGCGCCTGTTTTTTTAAAAATTCAATCGCTTCCTCTTCGTCAAGCGGCTTGCTAATGAGATAACCCTGTATTCTGTCGCAGTTATGCTCTTTTAAGTAGCGCAGCTGATTATCGTGTTCAACGCCTTCAGCAATAGTACAGTGCCCCAGTTTATGAGAAATCGAAATGATATCGCTCGTGATTACTTTTTTTAGATTTGCGTCCATAAGCTTGTCGACAAAATACTTGTCAATTTTCATATAATCGGCTTTTAATTCATTTTCCCTAGCCAAAGAAGAGTAGCCGGTTCCAAAGTCATCGATCGCTATATGAAGGCCAGCATTTCTCAGTCTTTCAATGACATTATTGATGTTGTCATAATCGGAAGTAAAAACTGATTCCGTAATCTCAATTCCAATATTTTTCGGGTTAATGTGCATCTTGTTTATTAATTCAAAAAGCTTGGCTGTGAAAGCGGGCGACAATAGCTGGGCGACAGAGACATTGATCGAAACACTGATATTATCATAGCCGTGCTCTTTTAGTTTGTTTAAAAAACGCAAGGCTTTGACTATCACTTTATCGCCAATCGGAAGAATGAGCTTTGTCTTCTCGGCAAGTGGAATGAATTCCAAAGGGGATACCAGTCCTAGCTTATCCGTCCTTAATCTGGCCAGCGCCTCAAAGCCGGATATGGCACCGGTCTTCAAACACATGATTGGCTGATACTGTAAAAACAGATCCTTATTGTTATCATCATCCGCTGCAATAACGTTGAGAGCTTCAATAATTTCTCTTTCACGGTTTACCAATGCTTCCAGCTCTTCATCGTAAAAACAAATTGTAAAACTTCTGCCAAACAGGCCGACATATCTTTCCGAGGCGATCGAGAGTTTTGTTAAAAGCAAATCAGCATCAAGCTCATGCTTGTCCTGTTCCAGTTCTAGAATCCCAATGCCCCAGCTTATCCTGTCTGTTACAAATAAAGATTCCAAAGTCTCTGCAATGACGCCGCTGAAATCAACAAGCTCTTGCTTGTCTTTATAGTCAAAAAGGTAGAAAACGAAGCGGTTCTCTCGCGGCTGGCACAAGATGCACTTTTCACTGCAATGCCGGCTGAGAGCATCAGCCGCTTTTTTTATCAGATTTTGAGTATACAGGAACCCATAATTGGCAGCCAGCAACTGGACCATACTCAAGTTTATGCCGATGAGCGCTCTTTTGGCCTTTTTCTCTGTTTTAAGATCCTTTTCAAGCAATGATACCAGGTATTCGCGGTTATAAAGCCCTGTCCACCTGTCGTGTTCATTGTTATATCTGAGGGTGTCTTCAATTACCTTTCGGTCAGAGATATCAAGAACGATTCCTTCCAGCGCCTCAACTTCACCTTTGTCGTTATAAACGCCTTGACCCATTTCAAGAACCCATTTCTTTTCCCCGGTGGCGGTTATTATCTCATATTCATACTTAAACGGCTGCCTTGCGGCAAGGATTCTCTCCCATTCCTGCCACAAAATTTCTCGGTATTCAGGACAAATGAGATCATTATAGGACAAGTCTCTGTTGTTCAGCAAACTCTCCGGGCGGTAGCCCGTAAGACTATAACAGCCTTCGGAAACATACTGCATGGTCCACTCGCGATCGTAATTGCACCTGTAGGCAAGTCCCGGCAGGTGGGAAAGAAAAACAGATTTGCTGCGTTCACTCTCGCTCAATGCCTCTTCAATCGCTTTCCGGTCGGAAATATCTTTAATCATGCAAATATAGCCGCATTGCTCGCTATTGGGCAAGATAAACGGGGCAACAATGCTATGTACCCAGACGATTGATCCATCCGGCTTGACAAAACGCCTGTCCATCATATAATACTTGATTTTGCCCGCCTTCAGTTTCTTAAAATATTTCATCTCTTTTTTCAAATCATCAGGATAAGTGATCTTTGTCCAGCCTAAAGCAACGAGTTCTTCTTTTTTCCTGCCTGCCAATTCCACAAACACTGAGTTCATTTTTACAATGGCCTCGTCAGGGCGTTTCTGACGATAGCTGTGAGCAATGGCAATACCGCTGGGGAGCTGATTTAAGACCATTTCAAAGGCAAGTTCCTGTTCATTCAGCTGCCGCGCCAGTGCCCGTTCAGCAAGGAGCAGTGATACATGAACATCAATTCTGGCTTTCAGCGAAGCAACATTAAGCGGTTTGCGAATATAGTCTGCGGCACCCAGTTCAAGCCCCCTGTTTTCATCATCCATTTCGTTATTATTGGTCAAGATTATGGTGCGCAGATCCCGAAGCCGCTCGTCTCCTTTTATAAATTTAAGAACTTGAAAACCGCTCATCCCGGGCATGTCCAAATCAAGGATAAGCAAGTCAATATCTTTATGCTCTTCAAGTACATGTACTGCTTCCACACCGTCGCAGGCAGTCAATACGCAATATTCGCTTAGCGCATTTTTCATCAGCAATCTGTCAGCTGCTTGATCGTCGACGATCAATATTTTACTTGAAATTGCCAATCCTCCTTTTGCCCGCGCTTATTTCAGGTTTGGACATACGTCAGCGAAAAACATTTTTTCCGACGATAATTTTTGCGTCAGGCTTACTCTGATATATGGCATTATCGAACCTTCCCCCAGTGAATTTTTCTTAACCTTCAGAAACTACCAGATTCTGTGATGCGGCAGTAAAATCACACCAATATATACATCGACCGATTTAGACGCATCCTGAGTCATCCGTATGATAATAAAATATTTAAGAATAAATTGTAGAAAACACTTTTGGCCTTGCAGCTTCGTAAACCAGAGAAAATAACAGTGCCTGGGGATGCAATTCGTTCATCCCCAGGCACTGTGTATCCTCAAGATAAACAGGCAGGTTAATACTTGCCAAAATCTGCATCATTTAAAAGAATCGCTTTATTATTTGGCTTATCGTTCATTTCCTGGGCATTTTCCTGTTTTGACTCCGTATTTTTATCAAGCATCTTAAACGATTCCGGGCTTGGCTCTGCAAAGGAATTCAGAGCACTTCTTTTTACCTTGAACCTGCTTATCATCTCTTTCAGCATCGCAGCCTGGCTTGACAGCTCTTCGCTGGCGGCTGCACTTTCCTCGGACGTGGCCGAGTTCTGCTGCACAACCTGAGACACCTGCATGATCCCCTGGTTGATTTGAGTAATTGCAGCGGCCTGCTCATTGGAAGCCTTGTTGATATTGCTTACCAGATTTGTCACAGCCTCCGCTCCTTCAACTATCTTCTCCAGGGCACCGGCAGTTTCTTTCGCAATTCTGGTCCCGTCTTCCACTTTCTTAATTGAATCCTCAATTAAAGCTGTCGTTTCCTTCGCTGCGTTGGCAGACTGGCCGGCAAGCGACCTCACCTCTTCGGCGACAACGGCAAAACCTTTCCCGTGCTGACCGGCCCTGGCGGCCTCAACCGCAGCATTAAGCGCCAGGATATTGGTTTGAAAAGCAATGTCTTCTATTACTTTGATAATTTTATTGATATTGCTTGAAGATTCGTTAATCTCATCCATTGCTTTCAGCATTTCTTTCATCTGCGTGTTGCCGATAACCGCATAGTCTTTTGCCTTTTGAGCCATGTCATTGGCCTTATTTGCGTTGTCAGCATTTGTTTTTGTTTGAATTGATACTTCTTCTATGGAAGCGCTGAGTTCTTCGATTGAGCTTGCCTGTTCTGTAGCCCCCTGGGAAAGTATCATGCTGGAATTCGAAATTTGCTTGGCCCCGTCTGAAACCTGATCGGCTGCAGAGGCAATATTCAGCATCAAACTATTGAGCTTTTGAACCATCTCGGAAAGCTTCCGCCCAAGCAAATCTTTTTCAGAACGTACCTCTACCTCAACTGTAAGGTCGCCATCGGCTATTCGTTCAACGGCCAAAGCCTGAGTCCGGGTGCTTTCTACTACTTTTCTAAACGACTCTGCCAGTTCACCGATTTCATCTTTTCTTGATGTAGTCGTATCAATATCCAAATCACCTACTGCAAGCTTGTCAGCTGCCGCAACCACTTTCTTTATGGGATTGCTGATAGCATTGGCTATGAAAAGCCCCAAAACAACCGCAAGAATAATTCCTATCACGATTATGACAATCATTAAGGCTTCAGCGGTTCTTGCCAGTTCTGAGTTCGTTTCGGCTCTCTCAACAGCGCCTTTTTCGTTATACTGCTCCAACTTGACCAGGGAATCGCGGACCGCATCTCCAACTTCTACCCCATCCCTGAGCAGTACATCTTCAACTCGGCTACAATTACCGTTTTGGGCATATTGAATTGCTTTTTCAATATAAGTCTTATACCGTTCCCACTGCGGCTTCAATTCACCAAAAAGCTGGCGGTCTTCCTGGGTTATAATGCCCTCCTCGTATTTCGCCAAATTTTCGTCTATTGTTGCTATAAAGGCTTTGAAGTCTTCCACATAATCATCAATAAGGCTGTCATCTCTCAACAGAATCATTTCTGCAATGTTATACTTCAATCTTTGGTAGTATGTAGCAGCAGCACCTGAATATTTAATGCCAAGCGTGTTTTCTTCGTAAAGAAGCGTGTCGGCTTCAGTTATCCTCATGATATTGGTCAGGCCAACAATACCCACCACACCTGCGATAACTGCTACAAGAAGAAAACCGGTTATTAGTTTTGTCTTTATCTTTAAATTGTTAAACCAACTCATCTGCATTCCCTCCATGCATTAGTTTCTTATAGTACAATCGTTAGATCTTCGATGTCATCTGCGGTAAGCAGCCTTTCGCAATCAAGCAACAACTTAACATCGTCCCCAACTTTTGCAATATTTTTTATACAGCCGTTTCCTTTGCTAATTTTGGGAGGGGCAATAATATCCTGCTCCGGTATCGTGGCAACCTC
>JAAYMN010000086.1 GCA_012521345.1 Bacillota bacterium | reverse complement strand
GATAATGATAAAATTCAAATCAGGTAAATTCATCCGGGAAGGTGTCAAAAGTGCAGAAAAGAACCGACTACCATATCCATCCCGACTTTTCACCGGACGCCGACAAGGTAAAAATCAGGGACTATTGTCACCGGGCACTAGCATTGCAGATAGAAGAAATCTGCTTTACCACTCATTTTGAATTCAACCGGCCTTACTTTTCTTTCCCGCCCGACTGGTTGGACAACTATTTTGCTGAAATTGGGCAGGCGCAAGCAGAATTTACACAACAGGGACTGAGAATAAAGGCCGGCATTGAAATAGGCTATCAGAGAGGATGCGAAAAAGAGATTGAAAACATTGTCACACAGCATCCTTTTGATTATGTGCTGGGAGCAATACATCACATGGCAGGTTATTCCATTGCCTCCCTAGCGGAAAGCCCTGGCTACTTCGGCAGCCGCGACTTAAAAACGGTGCGGCAGGAGTATTTTGCGCTGCTGGCGGAAGCGGTAAAAAGCGGGCTTTTTGATGCCATCGCCCACCTGGACATTTACACCAGGTACGGCATCAGGCATTTTGGCAACGACATTCTAACGATTCACCGCGGAATTGTTGAACCGATCCTGCAGGAAATGGCTAAAAGAAACATGGGCCTGGAGATAAATACTTCAAGTCTAAGCAGGGGCTTAAAGGAATTTCACCCCTCAAAAGAAGTCATTGCTTTGGCCAAAAAGGCAGGCATCAAAATTTTTACCGTCGGCTCAGATGCACATAAACTGGAAGAGTTGGGCAGGCACATAGACGAGGCCTTGGCCCTGCTGGATGAGTTTGGCCTTGTCAATCATGTCTTTACCCGGCATGTTGCAAGCCTCTCCGGCCCGCCATCTCCCTAAAGCAGTTTGCGCAGCCTTATCAGCCTGCCCACAGCCTGCAGGTGGGTAATTGCGGCCAGTACAACCAGGGCGGCCGGGATCCAGTTTAGCACCCCCCCCAGCATAATAATAAACAGGCGTCCGTCCCGGTTTGCCGGCAAAAGCTCCAAAAACCCGTCATCCTGCCCGGGGAGGTAAACTTTTCCTGTCAGCGTGTGGTATTTTTCCTTCAGCAGCATGGACATGGGCAGGCCTGCTAAAGCGGCGGCGGAGATTAAAAGGACTGCCGGGCTTTCTATTTTGGCAAACCAGCTCCAGGCCATGCCGGTGACAATAAGAAAGTCGGCATAGCGGTCGAGGATTGAGTCAAAAAGGCTGCCATAACTGCTTTTTAGAAATTTTAGGCGGGCAATTTCGCCGTCAATCCCGTCAATTATGGATGCCAGTTGGGCCAAAAGCCCTCCCGGCAACGGCTGCTGCAGGATAAAGCAAGCGGCTGCCGCCAGTGCCGCAAGAAACGAGATAAAAGTAACCTGGTTGGGTGTGATAGCGGTCTTGCTTAGTACTTTGGTGGCAGGCAGGGAAAACTTGCGGTTGATTGTCCGGGAAATTAGCCCGTCCTTGTCCGGCAGCGCCGCTTTCAGCAGGATTTTTTCCGCCTGGCGCAAGCTCGCCAAATCGTCCGCATCAACCCAGTCCGCTTCCACAGGAAACAGTTTTACCCGGCCCTGTGACGCCAGTAAATTGACGGCATCAGTCAGGTTGTAACGCTGCCTGTTTACCGCCTCTGACAGGGCTTGCAAAAGCGCTTCCGTTCCGATAAAGAGGCCGCAGTCAACGGCATCGTACTCGGACAGCGCTTTTCCCAGCCTTAAAGCTCTCTGTCCTTCAGACTGTATTTTTGTTGCCTCGGGCAAATCCCACACCCTGTCCAGGCGCTTGTCTGCGGCCAGCAGTATTTCCTCATGGCCAATGCCTGCCGCCGCTTGCACGAAAGCCTTTACTGTTTCCAGGCTGTAAACGTGGTCGGCCATGGTCAAAATAAATTTTTCCTGCGGCCGGCTGATTTTTTTAAAAGCAGCGGCTGAGACCCCGTTGCCTTTTTCCCATTCCGGATTGTGCAAATATGTTATGTCAACCTTATACTTGCCGCCGTCGCCCAGGGAAGCCATTATTTCTTTTTCGGCACAGCCGGTTATGATGACAAAGTCACTGATACCGCATTCTCTTAAAGTGAGAATACTGCGCTCAAGTAAAGAAAGCCCCAGCAGTTTAATGAGGGGCTTTGGTTCTTTAAAATGCGGACGTATTCTGCTTCCTGCGCCGGCAGCAAGGATGACCGCACGCACTAGCGCTCCCTCCTGCCGGCAATGAATTCTTCAACCATTTTTTTGGCTTCGGTGTCTGTAAATTGCTGCGGGGGAGATTTCATGGCATAAGCGGAGATCGATGTTAAAATGCCGCCAATCTTGCGGTCCAAAGCAAGTTTCATGCACCTGATGGCGTCGATCATGACCCCGGCACAGTTCGGCGAATCTTCAACCGACAGTTTCAGTTCCAGTTTAACGGGAATATCTCCAAAACCTCTGCCTTCCATCCAGATATAGCAGATTTTATTGTCCTGCAAAAAGGGAACATAATCACTGGGACCTATATGAATGTTATCACCGGCCAGTGGTACAGCCATTTCAGACTGGACCGACTGGGTTTTTGATTTCTTTTTCGATTTGAGGCGGCTGTGATTCAGCATGTTAAGGAAATCCGTATTGCCGCCAAAATTCAGTTGATATGTGCGCTCCAGAACAACACCGCGGTTTTCAAACAGTTTTGTCAGAGTCCGGTGGACGATGGTGGCACCAACCTGACTTTTTATATCATCACCAATGATGGGAATATTCTTGGCCTTAAATCTTTCGGCCCATTTTTCATCGGAAGCAATGAAAACCGGCATGGCGTTAATAAAACCGACATTTGCTTCCAGGCAGGCTTCAGCATAGAAGCGAGCCGCCTTTTCAGAACCTACAGGCAGATAATTGATTAAAAGATCGGCTCCGCTTTCCTTTAAAACTTTTACCACATCACAAGGTTTTTCATCGGCAACGACAAATCTCTTATCTTCAGCATAATCTGCTAAATGTTCGGATATGCCATCAAGCACATGGCCCATCTGAACAGTGACAGGATAATCCGGTAAATCGCCACAAAAGACTGTGGTGCAGTTCGGCTTGGCAAACACTGCTTCCCTGAGCGGTTTGCCCACTTTGCGCCGGTCAATGTCAAAAGCCGCCACAACATTAATGTCTCCCACTTTATAGCCGCCTAGATCATGGTGCATTAAACCTATCTGGTTTTTCGTCTCTCTTTTATACTTTTCAATACCCTGCAACAAAGCACTGGCGCAGTTTCCCACTCCCACAACAGCGATATTGATTTTACCCATGCAAAAACCTCCTTACTGCTTTTTTGTTTATTTTACGGTAAGCTTTTTGGTTGTTTTTGCACCCCCTTTTTGTGCTTTGCCTGTTCAGGGATACATTCACCTCCTTTGGCAAAATTACAATAAAAAAACTTCCGGTGCATGCACGGGAAGTGACATCAACATTTTGCAAAATACAACAACGCAAATTCACATTAGAATGTTGCACTTCCAAAACATGCTGCATTCCTCTGCCTTATCTGCTTGTTGCAGTTTGCTTTTTTTATTTTTATACTGTTTTTTAAAAAACGCTTCTATATTATTTTATATATTTATTATTTTATATTATAAAGCACCGAAACGCAGCCGTCAAGAAATGCCACCTGCGGCAAAGTATGCAAGCATATATAGCACTTTAATATGCTAGGCCGTAAGTTTAAGCTTCTTGAATAAAGCCGGTGCCAGGAAAGTAACCCACAAACCGCCTGCTCCGTAGCGGATAAAGCCAAGCACGTGTACCGACGACGGTAGCAGCGGTCCGAGCCCCACAACGATGCCGAACAAGACTGAAAAACCGATGACTGCTTTTATTACCTGCTTGACAAAGGGAGCCGAGACCGCAAGCTTCACATATTCCCCTTCCAGGATATAGCCGCCGGCCGCGCCGGCCAAAAGCCCCATCAGTTTTGGTGCATCGGGCCCCGGAACAATTACAGCAAGAACAAGAGGGACGGCAACAGCAAGCCCGGTCAAAAGCGGCAGGGATAAAGTCTTGCACCGGCTTTTCGCCGCCGGAAGCGGGATTAGATACAGCATCAAGAGCAGAAAAGGTATGCCCAGTGCAATCCCGCCCAGTACATCGCCCAGAAAATGGTGACCCAGGACAAGGCGTGAAATACTGACCATCACGATGGCCAAAAAAGCCCATAACCAAAAGCCGGTTTTTCCTATCTGGGCGGCCAGATATCCCCAGAAGACAACCGCGGTCAAGGCATGCCCGCTGGGGAAAGCCTTGTTTTCCGGGTGGACAATATCCGGCAGCGCAGGCCGCTCCAAATCTGCCAGCTCTTTCAGCAGCCCGCTGTAGATACCGGAAAAAAGCAGCACAACACCAGTGCGAAGGCCTGCTTTCTTGTCCACACACCAGATCAGCACGCCAAAGAAAAGCATGAAAAACTGGTCGTCGCCGAGAAAGGTAAAGGCACGAAACAGGGACTTCACAACTGCAGACCGTGGTTGCAGCGAAATGATAAAATCCAGGCTGCGCGTCTCTTCCCAAAAGAAAATAAGGATAAGCGCCAGCAGCAAAGAAAGAGCCAGGGAGGCTGCCGCGGCTCCCTTCCCCGGTCGGCCGGGGACACCGGCAGATTCAAGTTCAAGCTGTTCTTTTTTCATTTCCTTTCTCCTTTTCCGGTTTGCAAAAGCATAAAAACGCCCGCTGCCGCCATGGCAATTGCTCTTAATTGCCTTGTGCCGGCTTCAATGATAAGCTAAAATAGCAGATTATTATCACCGTTATAGTCATCACAATGCAAAATATGTTTGCTGAAAGCGGGGAGATGATATGAACGGGAAACAGGGCAAAAAAGCTCCTTCCCCTTGGCAAAGCATCATCGCCGGCGTTCTTGTCGTCCTGGTCCTGGCATCGCTTGTTCAGCCGGCAATAAAGCGCGTCCTGGCCGGGGGAACCCTGATAAACCCTGTTTATTTTTCAGCCGAAGACGCTGCCGCCGGTTTATCCGACAGCGGGAAAGAAATAGTGCTGGATTTTCGTTCTGAAGATATCCTGTGCTTTCTGGCGGAAGAAAACGGTCGGCTGGCATTTTATCCTTTTCTCAGAAAGTTTAACTTGTATTATTCCGCCGCTTCCCCCGAGGAAAATATGTTCGGGCTTGTGGCCGCAGGCAACGACCTTTACATTTTTAACACCACGGACCTGCCCGGCGCGCACAATGTTCAGCTGGTTTCTCCTGCTGGAGAAGCAATTGCCCCGGTCCGGGAAGTTCATTTAAGGGAAAAGAACAAGCCGGTTCTGGCATCCATATTTGTCATCAATGATTATGAGAACAATCCCGGCAATTACAGAAAAATTGTTCTTAACGCTGAGGGTCAGCCGCTCAATGCGTATGACAACGAGTTTGAGAACCCACAATTCCTGCTTGTAACTAGCAGCCCGGCAACAAATTTCCGGGCAAAAACTCTGGAGTTGACAGCAAAAGACGTCTCCGCTTACACGGATAAGCGAAGCAATCTCCTGGCTGCCTTCAAGGAAACAGTTAACAAGGCAGCGGAAACCGAAGCATTTGCCATAGCAGGCCGCGACACTGAAGCGGAGAATATTATCTACCTGCAGGCAACGCTGGGAGACTATATAAAGGTGGAGGACAAAAAACGTTTCTACACCTGGACACATAACATTTACTACACACTGTATTTAAGCGGCCCCAATCATAACCTTATGACAAGGAGTGAACACCACTACCTGGACAGGAGCCTCTTTGACAGAGACGGCTTAAATGGAATTAACACTTATTACCGTCTCGCAGCCGACAATACTTTAGCGCCGCTTTTTCAATATTATCTCCTGAATGACCCGGGCTGGCAGATCGCCAGGACCGCCGAACCTGCCGCAATGCCGGGGGAAGCAAATTAAACCCTGGCATTTTTTCCGCCACGGGATAATAGTATTAGTTAGCCTGTTGCAAACAGGGAGGGTTGCCGGATGGGTAAAGGAAATGCAGACTGGGCTTCCTTTGCCGCCAGGTGGCAAGGAAAGATTAATGATTCCGCCCTGGTTATCACGAAAAAAACACTGGAGAGAAAGAAACGGTATGAGTATATAAACACGGCATCTTATGTTGTTTATGTTGTTCTGAGTCTCTGGTTCCTGCTTGCGGCAAAGACAACCCTGGCAAAAGGATCAGCAGGCAGTTTCAATACTGAGATTGTTCTTCCCTTTATCGTCCTTGTGACATCCGCTGCCATGCTGCAGCTTGTGGTTAATATTTATAAGGCGCCCTACCAGAAAATAAAGGATTTGCTCAGGGAAAGAATAGACGCCCAGTTTTGCAATTGTTATTATGATTTCTGGGGTGCAGCCTGCAGCCACAAAGAAGAATTCTTAAAAGATGTCAAAGAAACTTTCGATCTTAATTTGTATTATTAACCGGCTGCAGCTTCCGCATTATCTGCTCCTCTATGTAGTCTTTGCCGGCAAAAACACCCAGCCTTCCGCCATGGCACGCATAGGCGGCAGCAACCCGGCCGCCTTTTTGCTCCACAACCGCCTTAATTCGAGCATGGGTTTTGCCGCTCCCGCTTAAATTCGGGTCTGCCTGGAAAGTAATGATGGTTACCTGTTTTCCGGTAAAATCCGCTTTTTGTAAAAAAGCGTTCATGGCCGGTGTACTGCTTCCGGCCCAGACCGGCGTTAAAAGATAAAGCTCCTCGCAATCCCGGACCTCCTCCCATGGCCGGCCGACAAGCCGTGAGGCTTTCCGGAACAGCGCTTTCCAGACGCCGCCCAGAACGCTGCACGGTTTTTCCTCAAGCAAACGGACTAAAACCGCGTTTTTCACCGACGCCAGATACTCTGCCCCCGCTTTGGTGTTGTTATCCCTGGAAAAATACACAACCCCGCATGACATGCCCAAAACCCCCTTTGGCCAAGCTTTTCAATCATACAATATCACAGGCAGTGCGGCAAAACAACACGCAGCCGGCACAAGGCTCCAAAAGCAGGCCGCAAAAATTTCCGGAAAAATATTGCTGCAGTTTTGTGAAAAACATCTTGTGCAGATCACCGTCCCGGTGTATAATATACATGTATATATAACCTCAACAATGCTATGAAGGCATTGACTTTTGCTTGCAGATTCTTTTAAGCCCATCATTCCGCCCAGAAGGCAATATGTTTTCCTAATATCGACCATGAAGGTTATGACTGAGCTGGACTCAGTATGCCTCATGGTTTTTTTTCAGCAAAACTCAAGCTTGCCTAAAGGAGAACGCCATGCATACAAACACTGCCAGTTCTACAGATGTTAAACGGTTAGGCAACCGGCGGGAGCCCAATCTGCCGGCAATAATGACCGGCCTAATCACTGTTGCAGCATTGTCCGTTATCCTGGCCGTCGGGCTTGGCCCGG
>JAAYMN010000085.1 GCA_012521345.1 Bacillota bacterium | reverse complement strand
TAGTGTCCAAGATGTATTGTAGTCCTACATTGTCCAAACTCCCGAACCAGCTATTTCCTTTGACATGACTGCAAAATGATGTTATACTTTTATTCCTGGGTTTAGTCTGCAAAGCAGGACGGATAGCCGCGGGGAGAAGATCCCTGAGGAAAGTCCGAGCTCCGCAGGGCAGGGTGCTGGGTAACGCCCAGTGAGGGTGACCTCAAGGAAAGTGCCACAGAAAGATACCGCCCGGCCGGAGGTTGCTTCCGGCCGGGTAAGGGTGAAATGGTGCGGTAAGAGCGCACCAGCGGTCAGGCGACTGGCCGGCTAGGGAAACCCCAACCGGAGCAAGACCAAATAGGGGAGAGTTGACGTGGCCCGCCGATCTCCCGGGTTAGGTCGCTAGAGGTGCCAGGCAACTGGCATCCCAGATAGATGGCTATCGCCCCGCAAGGGGAACAGAACTCGGCTTACAGGCCTGCTTTGCTTAACCCCTTTTGGCATCGCGCAAATGCGCGGTGCCTTTTTTATCTGGCTAACATTCATTTGTTTGCTTGGCCGGCCGTTTTATTTTATTTTTGTGTAAAGTACTTGTAGAAAAAGCAGGAAGCGATGTTAAAATGCAAAACGGGGCCATGTTGTTGGGTATGATATAATTATTACGGAGATTGACAAAGAAAGGAAACAGCATGATACCTTACACGCAAAGCAAAGAAGAAATACTTGCCGCTCTTGGCACGGGAAGAGACGGGCTGACACCGGGGCAGGTCAGGAAGCGCCTGCTGCAGTACGGGAAGAATGTACTGCGAGGAAAAGAGAAAAAGACACTGCCGGAAAGGGTCTGGGAGCAGATAAAAGACCCCATGGTGCTGATTCTGATCGCGGCGGCCCTTGTTGCCGGGCTTTTGGGCGAAATGACGGATACGGCCATAATCTGGCGGTGGTGATTCTTAATACAGTTGTCGGCCTGGTGCAGGAAAGCAAGGCGGAGCAGGCCATTGAGGCATTAAAGAAAGTCAGTGCGGCTCAGGCCAAAGTGGTCAGGGGCGGCCGGGCAATGGCAGTGCCGGCGGAAGAACTGGTGCCGGGAGATATAGTGCTCCTGGAAGCGGGGGACATGGTGCCGGCGGATATGCGCCTGCTGGAGAATTCTTCCCTGCGGATTGAGGAAGCTTCCCTGACCGGTGAGTCTGTGCCGTCGGAAAAAGATGCAGAAGCAATCTGCCAGAAGGAGTGTCCCATCGGGGACCGCGTCAACATGGCATACAGCGGCAGCTCCGTTGTCTACGGGCGCGGGCGCGGTGTAGTCACTGCCACCGGGATGGAAACGGAAATCGGGCGGATTGCGGAACTGATCAATACGGCGGAAGAGGATAAAACGCCGCTGCAGCACAAGCTGGCGGAAATCGGCAGTGTGCTGACGCGCCTGGTGCTTGTTATCAGTGCACTGATTTTTGTTACCGGGCTGCTGAAGGCGGAAAGGGTAACCACTGACGTGGCCCTGCAGTCTTTCCTGGTGGCGGTCAGCATTGCCGTGGCTGCCATTCCGGAAGGATTGCCGGCTGTGGTGACGGTGGTCATGGCGCTGGGCATCACCAGGATGGCCAAAAGAAAGGCTATTATCCGCAAGCTGCCGGCGGTGGAGACGCTGGGCAGCGCTCAGATCATCTGCTCGGACAAGACCGGTACGCTGACGCAGAACAAAATGGAAGTCAAGCAGGTTTGGTTTGCAGGCAAAAGTTATGATGCGCCGGCATACCTGAAGGAAGTGGCTGACAGCATCCTCACCGATATCCTGCTTTTCTGCAATGATGCGGAGGTTACTGCGGAGGGGGATGTAGGCGACCCGACGGAAGTTGCCCTCAAGCGCTTTGCGCTGCTCAGGGAGGGTGCGCGGGAAAAGCTTGCGGCGTACAGGCGGGTGGACGAGCTGCCCTTTGCCTCGGACCGCAAAATGATGACTACGGTCAATGAAAGCAAAGAACGTTGTCTTGTTTTTACCAAAGGTGCTCCGGATGTCTTGCTTAATGCCTGCACCCATTTTTATACCGCAGACGGCATCAGGGAACTGACTGACGCGGACAGGGAAATGATTTTCCAGGCCAACCAGGCCATGGCGGACCGGGCGCTGCGCGTCATCGGCGCAGCCTACAAACCTTACAGGGAAGGGGAAGAGTTGGAGGCGGGTCTGATTTTTACCGGTCTGGCGGGGATGATGGACCCGCCGCGGCCCGAAGTGTATGCAGCGGTGAAACGCTGCAAAGAAGCCGGCATTGTGCCTATCATGATAACAGGCGACCACAAGGCGACGGCTGTAGCCATTGCCCTGGATTTGGGCATTATTGAAAGCGCGAAAGAAGCCATCTCCGGCAGCGAGCTGGACAATATAGACGAAGATGAATTTACCGCCGTCCTTGACCGCTGCAAAGTTTATGCCCGGGTCAGCCCGGAGCATAAAGTACGGATCGTGAAGGCCTGGAAGCGCCGCGGCAAGGTGGTGGCCATGACGGGTGACGGGGTGAATGATGCACCGTCGCTGAAAATTGCCGACATCGGCATCAGTATGGGTATAACCGGCACCGATGTTTCCAAAGACGTGTCCGACATGCTGCTGGCGGACGACAATTTTGCCACCATTGTCAATGCGGTGGAAGAGGGGCGCAAGATTTATACCAACCTGCGCAAGGCGGTGCAGTTCCTGTTTTCCACCAATATCAGCGAAGTCGTCTCCCTGTTTGTGGCGACACTCCTTTTGCCTGCCGGGGTACATTTTCTGCGACCGGTACATATTCTCTGGATCAACCTGGTCACAGACAGCCTGCCGGCGATAGGTCTTGGGATAGACAAGGCGGAAAGCGACCTGATGCGGCAGCCGCCGCGGGATCCTAAAAAAAGCTTTTTTGCCGACGGCCTGGGTTTCAGTATTATTTACCAGGGCTTGCTGATTGCGCTCTTTTCCCTTTTGTCCTACCGCTTGGGCTACCCGCATTCCCCGGCCGTGGCCACAACCATGGCTTTTGTTACGCTTTCCACGGCCCAGTTTGTCCATTCCGTAAACATCAAGCGCGGCCAGGGGACATTTTTCTCCCGCCAGTCGCTGAACAACCCGGTGATTCTCTGCGGCAACGTGGTGCTTTTTGGCCTCTCCGTCCTGATAGTCAATGTGGAGGTGCTGGCTGCAGTTTTCCGCGTCGTCCCGCTGACCGGGGGACAGTGGCTTGCCGCTCTGCTTTTGGCGTTTGCCATAACACCGGCGGTTGAGGTTGTAAAACTTGCTCAGCGCAGGGCCGCCGCCCGCTAGGCGCCCCCATGCATGGGGTGCAGCTCGGTTGGGAGAGCGTACGGTTCGCATCCATAAGGTCGAGAGTTCTGGGCGTCTTATTCGATATGGTATAGTATTTTTCGCAAATTGAAAAAAGGATGAAAGAAGACGTGGATTGCATTTTCATTCAAAATGCCACCCAGTTTATGCGAATTATGTTGTCAAGAATATTTGCAACAAGCATACCCATACAAAATGTCATGAATGTAAACAGCGCATACTTTTCCCAATGTAAAATCCCGATCTTACGAGTCTTTTTAATTAAAAGAATAATACACATGACAGACACTGCTGCCGAGATAAGAGCCGGCACATATAACCAGAACTGATGTCCTGTAATTTGTGTGAGCAATAGCCCTGTTTGATACTCATCTTCAACATGTGTTTTCCCTGTCAGCAAAGGCATAAACATGACCAATAAACACGGAATCAATCTCAAGAAAATGTTTGTTGAGGAAATTACAGCTCCCAGATACTGTGCTTAACTATTTCTGCTGCGACAAAACATCACGGTTCCTTTCACGGCAAGAACCAATGTACAAGGCACTCCAAAGTCTAAAAACACTGATCCAGCTTGATTAAATACCATCCGGAAGTTCGAATCGCTCGGGTATTTATAAATATCACCCACCCGGTTGAATCCGGTGCTGCATGGTATTCCGGATATTGCATTCGCAAGTCCGTGGCCGCACTCGTGTAAAAAGATGCTTATTAAAAAAACAATAAAGCAGGAAATCGACCATTTAATAAACTTCTTCAAGAAATGCCTCCTGCAGCAAATTCCAGTTTTTGGGACTGATTGTATCATAAATACGGGTCTATTTCAATCTTAAGTTCAACAACAACCCCTTTTGGCGGCCGCCCGCGGCCCGTTGCCGGATTGGACGGGACAAAGCAGGAGAGCAACGGGAGAGGGACGAATAAGGAAAGAAGAAGCATGTGCTTAGCAAAGGAGGTCCTGCAAGTGGAAATAGCAGCGCTCCTGCTTTCTGCCTTGACACTGCTTGGCGTGGTTGTGCTGCTAATCAAAAACGCCGGCAGCGACAGTTCGGCTGTCAAGGAGACCCTGGCAAGTCTTGCGAAACAGCAGGAAGTGACGGAACGCCTGGTGCGGGAGGATGTGGCGGCCTGCCGCCGGGAAATTGCCGACAGCGCCCGGCAGAACAGGGAGGAATTGAGCCAGGGATTAAAGGCGTTTGGCGATTCTCTCAACCGGCAGGTTGCGGAAATGTCGCTGCTGCAGAAAACGCAGCTCGATTTATTGACCCGCCAGCTGGAGGAAAAACTGGCCAAGCTGCAGGCGCAGGTCAACAGTGATGCGGCGCAGAACCGGGCGGAAATAACCGCGGTGCTGCAGGCATTTGGGGAAAACTTCAGGACCAACGTACGCGATTTTAATGAACTGCAGCGGCAGAAATTCGGCGAGCTGGCAGGTCAGCTGGAAAAGCTGGTCCAGTCCAGCGAAGACAGGCTGGAGAAAATACGGGCCACCGTGGAAGAAAAGCTGCAAAACACGCTGGAAAAACGGCTGGGCGAATCATTCCGGCAGGTGAGCGAGCGTCTGGAGCAGGTGCACAAGGGACTTGGCGAAATGCAGACCCTGGCTGCCGGCGTGGGGGACCTGAAAAAAGCGCTGACGAATGTTAAAATTCGCGGGACCCTCGGTGAAATTCAGCTGGAAAACATCCTGGAGCAAATTCTTTCACCGGACCAATATGAGAAAAATGTGGCGGTTAAGCCCAATTCCCGGGAGCGGGTGGAATATGCCGTCAAGATGCCGGGGCGGGACGATGAACAGCCTGTCTGGCTGCCCATTGATGCCAAGTTTCCCCTGGAAGACTACCATCGCCTGCTGGATGCATACGATGCGGCAGATGCGGGACAGATTGAAAGCAGTGCCCGGCAGCTGGAAAACAGCGTGAAAAAATGTGCGAAAGATATCAGGGACAAATATCTCAGTCCGCCGCACACCACCGATTTTGCCATCATGTTCCTGCCTTTTGAAGGACTGTATGCCGAGGTATTGCGGCGGGCCGGCCTGTTTGAGGCTTTGATGCGTGATTACAAGGTTGCCGTTACCGGTCCCACAACCTTGGCCGCTTTTCTCAACAGCCTGCAGATGGGCTTCCGCACGCTTACCATTGAAAAAAGAACGAGCGAAGTCTGGCAGTTGCTGGGGGCGGTGCGGACACAATTCAGCCAATTCGGCGCCCTGCTTGAGAAAACGAAAAAGAAACTGGAGGAAGCCAGCAATACCATTGACGGCGCCGCCCGCAAATCACGCACCATTGAGCGGAAACTGGACGAAGTGCAGAAGCTGCCCGAGGGCGATGCGGGGCTGCTGCTGGATTTGGGGGCTGAAGCCGGCGCAGAAGAAGACGCTTCCTGAAAGCAGACAAGTTATCAAAAAATCTAAAGACAGGAGTTTAAGATGGTTACCAAGGAATTGCTGGAACTGTTGTTTGCTGCGGCCGCTATTCAGCGCTGGAATGACCATAACCGGCCGCACAAAGGTTTTACCGAACTGGATAAACAGGCTCATAAAATGATTTATGCCTTTCTTTTGGCAAAATTTGAAGAAGCGGACAGGGGTGTCACCATTAACTGGCGGCATTTGATTGAGGGGGCCTTCTTTGAATTTTTGCACCGCATCCTGCTGACGGACATCAAGCCGCCCATTTTCCATAAACTGATGGAAGAAAAGGGCGAGCTGCTGAACCAGTGGGTGCTGACGCAGCTGGAGAGCTGCCTGGCCGGGATGCCGGATGACTTCTACGGCAAATTCAGGAGATACCTTTTTGAGCCTGAGTACAGCAGCCTGGAAAAAAGCATCCTCAAGGCGTCCCACTACCTGGCCACGCACTGGGAATTCCGGCTGGTGTATCACCTCAATGCCAATCTTTACGGCCTGGAAGACACAAAAAACGCCATTGAAGATGAAATTGAAGAACACTACCACCTGGCCGGTGTTCAGAAACTGCAGCTGGGCAAAAAAACAAGCCACTTTATGGATCTTGTGGGGCAGCTGCGCTTTCAGCAGCGCTGGGCCCAGACGCCCCGCCTGCCGGAAACTTCCGTACTTGGTCATATGCTGATTGTGGCCATGCTGTCTTACCTGGCCAGCTGCGAAATAGGCGCCTGCCGGCAGCGCCTGGTCAACAATTACCTGGCAGGCCTTTTCCACGACCTGCCCGAGGTGCTGACGCGGGATATCGTGTCTCCCGTCAAAAGGGCGGTGGCGGGGCTGGATGAAGTAATTAAAGAGATCGAGCAGCGCCAGGCGGAAGAAATCCTGCTGCCCCTGCTGCCTGCCGCTTTTCAGCAGCAGCTGCGCTACTTTATGGAAAACGAATTCGCCAATAAAATCATCGTGGACGGGGAAGTAAAAATCGTGCCGGCCGGAAGCATAGATGCTCTTTACAACGAGGACCGCTACTTCCCGGTGGACGGGGAGCTGGTCAGGGCATGCGACCATTTTGCCGCCTTCATGGAAGCGGACCTTTCCCTCCGGCACGGCATAGCATCCCAGGCGCTGCAGGAAGGCCGCCAGAAGCTCCTGAACCAGTACCGGGACAAAAAAGTCGGCGCCTTTGATGTGTCACGCTGGTTTGCATACTTTGCGGAAGCATAAACGGAGTGCAGAGCGCACTCCGTTTTTCATAATGACCGGAAAACAAGGCGTCCGTTTTCGCTGTCAATGGTGACCGTGCTGTGGTCTGTGATTTCCCCTGCCAGCAGTTTGCGCGCCAGGGCCGTTTCCACTTCCCGCTGCAGGAAGCGTTTCAGCGGCCGTGCGCCGTAGACCGGGTCGTACGCCTCCCGGGCAATAAAGTCTTTTGCCTGTGCCGTAAGTTCCAGGGTGATGTAGCGTTCCGCCAGGCGCTCCCGCAGTTGAGCCAGCTGCAGTTCCACAATTTGCTTCAGGTCTTCCGGCGTCAGGGGGGTGAAGAGGACAATTTCATCCACCCGGTTGAGAAATTCAGGGCGGAAATGTGCCCGCAACTCAGCCAGGACGCGTTCCGCCACTTTTTCATCAATTTTGCCTTCCGCCGAAATGTTTTCCAGCAAGTGGACGCTGCCGATATTGGAAGTCATGATAATAATGGTATTTTTAAAATCCACCGTGCGGCCGTGGCTGTCAGTCAGGCGCCCGTCGTCCAGGATTTGCAGCAGCACATTGAACACATCGGCATGCGCCTTTTCTATTTCGTCAAAAAGCAAGACACTGTAAGGCTTGCGGTGGACCGCCTCGGTCAGCTGGCCGCCTTCCTCGTAGCCCACATATCCCGGCGGGGCGCCGATCAGGCGGGCTACGGCATGCTTCTCCATGTATTCGCTCATATCAAGGCGGATCATGTTTTCTTCCGCATCAAAAAGCGCTTCCGCCAGCGCCCTGGCCAGTTCCGTCTTCCCCACCCCCGTGGGACCGAGGAAAATAAAGGAGCCGATGGGACGCCGCGGGTCTTTCAGGCCGGAGCGGGCGCGGATCACCGCGTCGGAAACCGCCTGGACCGCTTCATCCTGGCCGACGACACGCCGGTGCAGGATGGCGTCAAGGCGCAGGAGTTTTTCCTTTTCTCCTTCCAGCAGGCGGTTCAGGGGAATGCCGGTCCAGCGGCTGACCACTTCCGCCACTTCTTCCGGGGTAACTTCCTCTTTCAGCAGTTTTGCCTCGCCGCCGCTCAATTTGGCTTCCGCTTCTTTCAACTGCTTTTCCAGCTCCGGGATACGGCCGTATTTCAGTTCTGCCACCTTGTTCAGGTCATACTCGCGCTGTGCCTGCTCCATGGCCGTGCGGGCCCGCTCCAGCTCCTCGCGCAGCGACCCCAGGCTGCTGATGGCGCTTTTTTCCGCCTCCCACCTGGCGCGGACATTGTCCCGCTCCGCTTTAACTTCGGCCAGTTCCTTTTCCAGGGCGGCCAGGCGTTCCCTGGAAGCCTGGTCTTTTTCCTTGCGCAAAGCTTCCCGCTCAATCTCCAGCTGGAGGAGGCGGCGCTCCAGCGTTTCCAGCTCTTCCGGCATACTTTCCATTTCTGTCCGCAGCTTGGCGGCTGCTTCGTCAATCAGGTCAATGGCCTTGTCCGGCAGGAAGCGGTCGTTGATATAGCGGTGGCTTAACACGGCGGCCGAGACCAGGGCGGCGTCCTGGATGCGGACGCCGTGGTGCAGTTCATACCTTTCCCGCAGGCCCCGCAGGATGGAAATGGTGTTTTCCACTGTGGGCTCTTCAACCAGGACAGGCTGGAAGCGCCGCTCCAGCGCGGCATCCTTTTCAATGTATTTGCGGTATTCGTCCAGGGTGGTGGCGCCGATGCAGTGCAGTTCGCCGCGGGCCAGCAGGGGTTTCAGCATGTTGCCGGCATCTATGGCCCCTTCCGCCTTGCCTGTGCCTACCACCGTGTGCAGCTCGTCAATAAAGAGGATAATATTGCCCTTCGCCCGGGTAACTTCCTGGAGCACCGCCTTCAGGCGTTCCTCGAATTCACCGCGGTACTTGGCTCCCGCCAGCAGCGCTCCCATATCCAGGGCCACAATGCGGCGGCCTTTTAGGCTTTCCGGCACATCCTGGGCCACAATGCGCCGGGCCAGCCCTTCCACGATGGCCGTCTTGCCCACGCCGGGCTCGCCGATCAGGACGGGATTGTTTTTTGTCCGCCGGGAGAGGACCTGGATCACGCGGCGGATTTCCGCGTCACGGCCGATCACAGGATCAAGCTTGTTCTGTGCGGCCATGGCGGTCAGGTCCCGGCCGTATTTTTCCAGGGCTTCATACGTGTCTTCCGGGTTGGCACTTGTCACGCGCTGGTGGCCGCGGATTTCCGACATGGCCTGCATGAAGTTCTGCCGTGTCAGGCCTGCCTCGCGCAGCAGCTTGTTTGTTGCGCTGTCGTCAAATAGGGCCAGCAGCAGGTGCTCCACGCTGACATATTCGTCTTTCAGCCGCCCAGCTTCTTCCCGTGCCCGGACCAGCGTCTGGTTGAACCTCTGGGTAATATACTGGGAAACGGCGCCGGAGACGGCCGGTATCCTGGCCAGCTCCTTTTCCAGGCGTTTTGCCAGCGCCTCGGCCGGGACGCCGGCCTTGCCCACCAGACGCGGGACCAGCCCGTCTTCCTGCTGGAGGAGGGCCAGCAGGAGGTGCTCGTTGTCAACAGCCTGATGGCTCCTGGCGGCAGCCAGTTGCCCGGCATCGGTGATAGCCAGCTGTGCCTTTTCCGTAAAGCGGCTCAGATCTATCATAACCGGTCCCCCTTGGACAGTGATCTAATTTTATGGTAGTTATTGTCCCGCACACTGTCAATTAATTTGCAGGCACCACGGCGGCGGGAAAAAATGAGCGGAGACCTGCGGCAGGCAGGGCTCCGCTTAAAATTTTATGCAGGGAAAATCCCTGTTTATTCTGCTTATGGTTTATCATGGAAGAAACAGGAATCCCCAATGAACTCGCGCAGGATGGAATTGGAAGGGACATCGCCCGCATCAAGGGGCACAAAAACTGACAGAAACTGCAGCAGGCGCTTGGCATCAATATACTCCGGTTCGTTCGGGGCAATCCTGGTCAGAAGCGGTTCGGCAAACGCTTTTAAGACCGCCAGTTCATACACCAGGGAAGAATTAAACATGATGTCCGCTTCTTCCTGGAGGCTGAAAATGTTGCGTTCTTCACCGCGCCGGACGGAGGGCCAGCGGCGGATTGTTTCCAGGGCGCCAATGCCGCGGAACTGGTGGTCGCGGACGATGCGGCGCAAAAGGCGCGTATCGGTGGTGTGGATGCGGGTATGGCGATCCACGTTCAGGGCGGTTAAGGCCGAAATATAGATTTTATACTTCTGCCTTCTGGGAATGGCGGCCGTCAGCCTTTCATTCAGCCCGTGGATGCCCTCGAGGATTAAAGGCTGGCCCGGTGCCAGCTGAACAACATGGCCCTTGTATTCGCGCCGGCCGGTGTTGAAATTAAAGGCGGGAATTTCCACCGCTTCGCCGGCAATCAGGCGCTGCAAATGCTCGTTAAACAGTTTCAGGTCAATAGCTTCAATATGTTCGAAATCGGGCTCGTTGTTTTCATCCCGCGGCGTGTGCTCCCTGTCGAGGAAATAATCATCCAGGGAGATGGGATACGGCCGGATGCCGTTGACAAGCAGCTGCGTGCGCAGCCGCTGGGCGAATGTTGTCTTGCCGGAGGAGGAGGGACCGGCGATCAGGATAATGCGGATTTCATCCCGGCGGGCGGTAATAATGTCGGCAATCTGGGCAATTTTTTTTTCATGCAGCGCCTCGTTGATCCGGATAATCTCCGGGCCCTGTTTTTCTTCAATCAGGTCGTTCAACCTGCCCACCGTGTCTATACCGAGAATTTCAGCCCATTTTTCCGACTCCCGGAAAATCTCGAACAGTTTGGGCTGCTCAACGTAGGGGGGTATGGTAAAAGGATCATTTTCCGTGGGGAAGCGGAGCACCAGGCCGGGGGCATGGTAATGCAGGGCAAAACGCTGCAGGATGCCGGTGCGCGTCACCAGGTAGCCGTGCAGGGAATCGGTGAGAGTGCCCAGCGTGTAAACAGTTACTTCTTTTTCCCGCCGGCGCTTGTAAAGAGCGACTTTATCGGTAAAGCCCTCGCGGGCGAAAATTGCCAGCGCTTCCGCCAGGGGGATTTTTTTCTTTTCAATAGGCAGGTCGTGTTCGACAATCTCCCGCATTTTTGCTTCCAGGGCGCTCACATCGGCGGCCGTGAGGGGCGGGTCTTTATGAATTTCACAGTAAAGGCCCTTGCCCAGGGAATGTTCCACGGCCACCTGGGCGTCGGGGAAAAGCAGCTGTGCGGCGTAAATCAAAAGAAAAGTCAGGCTGCGCTGGTAGATGCGTGCCCCTTCCCTGGTCCCCAGGTCAAGAAAACTGATGCGGGAGGGTTCTTTTGCCACATAGGTAAGATCCTTCAATTCATCATTGACAATGGCTGCCACTATGGGAGTGGCATAATATTTCTCTACCTCTTTGCTTATTACCAGCAGGCTGCGGCCGGCGCCGGTTCTTATTGTTTTCCCGTCGGGCAGGACAATGTCAACTTTTTTTTCTGTCATGGCTGGAAAAACCCCCGCTTTCTGTGGTTATAATTGCTGCTTGTCAAAGAAACTTGCCATTCATTATAGTACATGATAAGCAGTGCTGCAACTGGCCGCCCCATACGTCCGGTTCAGGAAATAACGAGTTCCACGATATCCTTGTCCTGCAGCAGGTAGTCCCTGGGGACTGCCTGCCCTTCGAAGCGGGCCGAGCCCCAGACAAGGGCGCTTTTCAGTTTTTGCGGGAAATCCCGGTGGATCTGGTAAGCCAGGTCAAGCACCGTGGAGCCCTTTTTCAGGATAAAGGGGCGTTCCATGTCCGCTTTCTTGCCGGGCGCCTTGCCATAAACGCGGATTACATCGAGGGCATGGAAGATTTTTTCCCGCAAAAAGGCCAGGTCATCGTTGACGGAGAGGGGGAGAATTTCCAGGTCGGGGCGGAGTTCGCGCAGTATTGCCAAATTGTCCGCCGCATGCGGCAAGTCCGCCTTTGTTCCCAGCACCAGGTAGGGCACGGCCACCGGGTTTTCCCCTTCCGTATCGATTATGCCGCGTTCCACAAGGAGGCTGACGGTTGTCTCCAGCTGCTCCAGGCAGTCGGCGGCACCCAAATCAATGCAAAGCAAAAGCAGGTCCGCATTGCGCAGCGTCCCGGCCAGGCCGGGCGGCAGGCCGTCGGCGGTCAGGGGCGGTGTATCCACAAGCTGGATGAGAATGTCTTCATAAGGCATCATCCCGGTTGCCGGCATTGAGGTGGTAAAAGGAAAGTCCGCCACTTTTACCCTGGCCCGGGTCAGGGTTGCCACCAGGGCGGATTTGCCCGTATTGGGGAAGCCGGTCAGCACAACCTGCCCGGCGCCCTGTTTTTCTACATGAAAGGGGTTGTAGCCGCCTTTTTGCCTTTTTTTCTGCTGGGCTTCCTCCCGCAGCTGGGAAAGGCGTCTTTTGATGTCTGCCTGCAGTTTTTCCGTTCCCTTGTGCTTGGGAATGGTGGCCAGCATTTCCTGCAACGCCTCCAGTTTTTCTTCCGTCGTCCCGGCTTTTTTATACCGGGCTTCGGCTGCGAGATACTGCGGGGTCAGGTTGGCAGGCATCAGCATCACATCCTTTCCTGCATTTTTTTCTTCCTAAAGGCCCGGTTATCCTGCCTGCCTGGGCGATCAGCAAGGTAGCGGACGCGTTGACAGTAAAAGCAATTTTGTGATAAATTCAAGTGAAGATAGCAGAGGAGGAGAAAGTATGGGACAAAACCTGACACGTAAAATTATTGCCGCCC
>JAAYMN010000084.1 GCA_012521345.1 Bacillota bacterium | reverse complement strand
GGGGCTCCGACCTGAAAGCGAAGCTTTCTGCAGCCGTGTTCAAAGAAGGCGTCCGCGTCCTCGAGAGAACAATGATCGGCGACATTATTACCAAGGACGGTACGGCAGTCGGCGCAACAGCATTTAACATGCGCACCGGCGAACTGATTCTGATCAACGCCAAATCTGTTCTCATTTCTACCGGCCGGGTCACGCGCCTGTATCCGTATCCGTATGTAATGTACCCCCAAAACCTGTTTTACAGCGTGGGCTTCTCCGGCAACAGCGGCGGCGGCGTAATGGCGGCTCTCAACGCCGGTGCAAAGATCCACAACATGGAATTCATCTGGATGTATGCTGTGTCAAGAGGCTCCAACATCAGCAGCGGTTCAGGCGGTGCAGGCTGGTTCTTCCCCATCAGGAAATCCAACGGCGAGCTGCTTGAGCACAAATATCCCGAGAGAAACATGATGAAGCACGGCGGCAACATCCCGCCCATCAATTTCATGTATGCGCCTAGCTGCCAGAATCCCGAAATCGAGCACGACTACCTGACATCCCACATGGCCAACGCTGAAGACCATGAGGTTACGGCCATACAATTCTGTGCAGCCACTGAAAAACCACGCTCTTTGAAGTTCCATTGGATGGCAGGCGGCGTAAGGAATATACGTCCTATTGAAGCGATCTCTCTCTGCGCAGGCTTGACAATCAATGGCATCAAACGTGAAAACGAGTATGGCGAAACATCACTGAAAAACCTCTATGCTGCAGGTGACTGCGCCGGTCACACCGCCGGATGCCGGGCACTGACATGGGGCTGGATTGTTGGCAACCATGTTGCGGAGACAGCCGATGAAATGAATCAACCCAACTACGGTCCCGATCAACTGAAACAGGTTGCAGCCTCGAAAGATAGAATCTATGCACCCCTTAACAGGTCCGTAACCTATGCTGTCAACCCGCTGGAGCTCGAGGACTATGTCAGAAACCTGAATGCGCAGTTTGTCGGTGTGCATAAGATCGAGCCGAGGCTGAAATATGCCGTCGAACAGATGCGGTGGCTGAAGGAAGCTGCGGTACCGGCAATCAGCGTCAAAACCTACCATGAGCTCATGCGCGCCCTGGAGGTTCAGGACATCGTCGAACTTTCCGAAATGCATGCCTACACATCGCTTATGCGGGACGAGAGCCGGATGCCGCCAATTCACAACAGAGACGATTATCCCGAGCAGAATCCGAAGTGGGATAACAAGACAATTGTGGCAACCAAGGTTAACGGGGAAATTGTCTATACTGTAGAAAATGTAAACTGAAAGGCAGGGAGAAGAAATAATGTATAACCTTAAAATAAACTACGGTCCTGAAATTGACAGAAAACTGTGCAACAAGTGCGGGAACTGCTATCAATACTGTCCTCAGGACGTTTTCGGCTGGGATAAGGACAAAAATGAGCCGACCGTCGACTATGCCGGCGAGTGCGATATGTGCTGCTTTTGTGAAATTCTTTGCCCGCAGGTTGCAATTGATGTCAAAATACCTTTGCACAACCTGCTTGACTTTGGCATAGCCCCTGTTAATTACAAAAAAATCTCCGATACTTTCGAGGAATAAAGACAACAAATTTAGAAATATATTTATGCGGCCGAGCGCAGTTTTTTAAAAAAATTATGCCTGGTAGATAGCTTTTATTCTACCGGGTATTTCTTAAAGCGCAATCTTTTACCGGGGTATTTCAGGTTTATCGTGCCGACAATATACAAAAAAGGAGACTTTATATGGGAAGCTTGACAGGCGTTATTTTCAACATCGTACGCGGTTCCTTCGTCGACGGCTATGGCTTGAGAACAACCGTATTTCTTAAAGGATGCCCGTTGCGCTGTCTGTGGTGCTGCAATCCTGAAGGGCAAAAATTCGAACCCGAGCTCAAGTTTGTTGCTGCTAACTGCACCCTGTGCGGCAAATGTATTAATGTATGTCCAACCGGCGCCATTGCAAAAAACGTTGCCACGCCTGACAAAAAGCTCGCCATTGACCGGAACAAGTGCACTATGTGCGGCAAATGCGTCGATGTCTGTTTTGAAAACGCCTTGGATATAATTGGAAAACGCATGACAGTTGACGAGGTCATGGCCATCGTCAAAAAGGATGAGATGTATTACCAGCAGTCAGGCGGCGGAGTAACGATCGGGGGCGGAGAGCCGACAGCCCAGCCGGAGTTTACGCTGGCGCTTATCCGGGAATGCAAGAAAAACTATATCCATACCGCTGTAGATACCTGCGGTTATACTGTTACGGATGAAGGATTCGCTGTCCTGGCAGAAGCTGACCTGCTCCTGTTTGACATTAAAGGTCTGGACCCTGCCGAACACAAAAAAAACACAGGTGTTTCAAACGAGGTTATCATTGACAACCTGCGCAGGCTCAATAGTCTGAAAAAATCCATTATTATACGCATTCCACTTATTCCCGGACATAACGATTCGGAAGACAATATAGAAAAAACAGCAGCTTTCTTAAGCAGCCTGAAGCAGGTTGAACGCGTTGACATCATCCCTTACCACAAATACGGCAAGATTAAGTATGGCGAAATCGGCATGATATACCCGCTTGAACACCTTGCTAATGACTTTATCACCCCGGAGGCGCAGGAAAAAGCAATCCAGACATTTGCCCGTCACGGTCTTCGCGCCCAGATTGGCGGATAAACGGTTGTTGTTTTTCCGTCTCCGCCCCAGGAAAGTGCCGGGACAATGCGCAAGAGCCTGTCCGATAAAGCTCATGCCCCGGTAAGAGGAAAGCGCAGCTGCGAACCGCAAATAATTTTTGTGAAAGGTGAGTGTTTATGAAAGACAAATTTGTTCTGGAAGTCCTCAATCCACGCAGTGTTCGCAAAATGCTCCCAGCCCAGGGCTTGACTGCACCGCGCCCGACAACTCTTAACAAAAAGCGAGTTGCAATAATTCCTGACAAGCCCGACAGCGATGTATTTTTAGACATGCTGGAGCAGCTTCTTTATGAAAAATACCCGGAGGCAATCATTTCCCGGGTTTATATCGACGCTTTTGCCAAACCTGAAGAAGCGGTTGCGCAGATAGCCGGCAAATATGACGTATGGATTGAAGGCGTAAAGACTGCCGGCCACTGGGAAATTGACAGGATGGCTCCCCTTGAAAAAGCCGGCATTCCCGGTGTCACCATAACCGTCGATGAATACCTGCCGCAAAGAAAGCGCCTGGCTGAAACGCACGGCTTGCCCGGCCTCAGAATTGCAACAGTCAATACCGAGAAATTCATGACAAACGGGGCATCGCCGAAAAAGAACATGGAAATAGCGAAAGAAGCTTTTGACGACATAATTCACGCCTTAACCGACCCTCTCACGGAAGAAGAAAAAAATCCCAAGCCGTTTGAATACGATTACAGCAATCTAATCTTTGAGGGCAATGATTATGCCGAGGCAAACGAAAAGTTCCAAGCATACTTTGCCGAACATGAAATGGGAGACGGGTTGGCTCTTGTCCCCCCCACCAAGGAAGCCGTAGAAAGAATGCTTAGCGGCACGAACCGCTCCCGCGATGAGGTTTTAGGCATCATGGAACCCGGCTACGGCGTTGCAACAATTGAAAAAGTTGCGATTAACGCCGTAATGGCAGGGGCAAAGCCGGAGTATCTGCCAGTAATTATTGCTGCCGTAGAAGGTCTCGTCGATCCGGATTTTGATGAATACCATATCCAGGTTTGCCATGTTGGTTCCGGTGCACTTATTGTCGTAAGCGGGCCAATTGCAAAAGAAATAGGCATGAACTGCAAAAGCGGGTACCTTAACCCCGGCAACCGCGCAAACAGTTCAATTGGCCGTGCCGTCAGCCTGTGCCTCATGAATATTGGCTGGGGACTTTATAAAACTGAACACTGTTTTGCCGGTACAGCAAACAGATACTGCAACACAGTTATTTGTGAAAACCAGGAGGACAGTCCTTGGGAATCTTTTGCCGAGGAACAAGGCTATTCGCCCGAGGACAGCATTGTAGTCATTGATGAAACCCTTGGTTCAGTTTGGGGTCCGGCAGGAACAATGTATGCCCAGCCTCTTGAAGCAGATATCCAGAAACTTGCCGATATGCTCGGGGTGTGGGCAAATACGGATACCATGCCGCACCTGAATCTTAAAACGAGTGTCAACACATTGGTCATCTATCCCGCGCTTGCACGCCAATTGGCTGCTGCCGGATATACAAAAGAAAAATTAAAAGATGAGCTTGTCAATCGCCGTAGAATCCCTTGGGAAAAATTAAACCCCGGTGCGCGTGCCGAGTATCTCAAACTGGCAAAAGAAGGCAGCATCCCGCTTTTGAGCGTCGACGACTGCCAGAGCGGCCGCACAGTGCCACTGTTTAACCGCAACAGGATAAGAATAATTGTGGCCGGTCCAATGGCAGGCATGTGCGTCAGGTATTACAGTTATGGCAATTACAAGAGCTACATGAGGGGTTATGACTTTACTGCCAAGCCCTTCAACATTAAGAAAATTCATGGTGCTACATTAACAAAATCCGGCAAATAAAATTTAGTTTATATTATAATAAAAGATGAAAGGAGAATACTTGTGGAACAAGCGAATGTAATTCAAGTGCCTGTTGATGAGGACTTGAAAAAAGAGGTTGACGCTCTGTTCAAGAGTTTAGGATACGATACAACGACAGCAATTCGTATGTTCTTAAGGCGTGCCCTGCAATGCCGCGGCATACCGTTTGCTCTTAATTCCCGCGATTTGCATGGCAAATCTTAAAGGCAAAAGCACCATCACTTTATCTCCATTAAAATCCCAGCAGGCTTTACAGCCTGCTGGGTACACTTAAGACTCTCCAACCCTGTTGCAACTGAATGGCAGTAATCGTGCTTGGCACGTAAAATAATCTTAAGAGAAAGGAATGAGTATCAGCATGATTATAGACTTCCATATTCATATGTTTCAGCCCAAGTACACATCCAATGTCGGCAAACCGCCCGACATGAAGCCTGCAACAGACGGTACGGTTGAAGGAACAAAAAGGCAGCTTCTGGAATGGGGCATATCACATGCCGTCGTACAGCACATTGCGCCAAAGGCGGGCGAAAGCAGGCCTGTCAACGAATTTGCAAAAGAACTTGCCAAAGATGGATTCTATCTCCAATTCGGTGCGTTCCACCCGGACGATCCCCCTGAATATTTAAGGGAGCTTAAGGAAAGCGGAGTATTCTATGGTATAAAGATGCATCCTTACATCCAACGCTTTGATATCGATGATAAAAAGATGTATCCGGCATACGAGGAACTCAGCAACTTGAAGCTCCCTGTCCTTTTCCATACCGGCCGTGACCCGTTTAACGACAAGCTAAAAGGCGCTTTCCCTGAAAAAATTGTTAAAATTCACAAGGATTTTCCTGACTTAATCATAATTGCCGCCCATCTTGGCGCACTTGATATGTATGATGAGGCAGAAAAGCATATTATTGGGACCGATCTGTATATAGACATCTCGGATTCCGTCAAATTCTGTGACCTGAAACAATATGAAAGGATCATTAAAAACCACGATCCTGACAAGATATTGTTTGCAAGCGATTGCCCCATGGGTAATCCGCAAGAAGAATTGGCTTACTTGGAACGCCTCAACCTGGGATCAGAATTGATGGAAAAAATATTGTACAAGAACGCAAAAACGCTGCTTGGCATATAATTATTGCTGTAGTTGCAACATAGCAAACCCAAAAAGAGACGGGGTGAACTCCAGTGCTGCACTTCGTCTCTTTTCTTTTTGCTGTTGTTTGTTCTGTCATAACCTCAGTCACTGAACCCCGCTTGAGAGACAAACCTCTCCTTGCTGCCAGGGAAGTGTCGCAAGCTTGACGGTTTCAAGATTATCCCGGCAATTGGAAATGATCCCCGGCGGAAAAATCGTTGTCATTATCATATTTGCTTATTTCTGGCCTTTAAATGGTTAATCTTTGATATAATCACATATAGACTCAAGGGAAATTAAATCAACTCCGTAGCTTTGCAGGCAAAAGGAGGCGCCTGATGTGCAAAAATTTGCCAGAACAAAAATGGCCTGTTATGTTTCGTATTTCACTCAGGGAATTATCATGAACCTGACGGCGGTTTTGTTTATTCCCCTGCAAACTCTCTACGGTCTTTCCTATACCCAGCTGGGAACGCTGGTGTTTATTAATTTTATCTTCCAGCTTTTGGCTGATGTCGTCTTCTCCCGTCCTTTAGACAGTTTTGGTTTCAAACCCTTTTCCCGTACAGCTCCCCTGGCCTGCTTCCTGGGCCTGGTCCTGTTTGCCACGGCACCTTATTGGGCGGGCAATTTCCTGTTTGTCGGCTTCTGTGCGGCAACCGCCATTTTCTCCACTGCCCTGGGCATATGGGAAGTCATCCTTAGTCCTATAATCAACGGCCTGCCGGGTGAGCACAAGGGCTCTTCCATGGCCGTTCTCCACTCATTCCTTGCCTGGGGCATGATTGCCGGTATTGCCGGAACCACCCTGCTGCTTTATGCGTTCAGCATCAACAGCTGGCAGTGGATTGTACTGCTTTGGGCAGCTCTGCCCCTGGCAAACTTTCTGCAGTTCTGGGAGGCTTATCTGCCGCCAACCCTCCCGCAAAAATATTTAATGAAGACAAAAGACTTGCTGGGAAACCGGATCTTCATGCTTTCGTTCCTGGCCATTTTCTTCGGTGCGGCAGCGGAAATCACCCTCATGCAGTGGATTTCCTCCTTCCTTGAGCGTGGAGCAGGCATGTCAAAAGTGACGGGCGACCTGCTGGGGCTGTGCGGTTTTGCCCTGTGCTTTGGCCTAGGCCGGCTGGCATACAGCTTTTACGGCAAGCGGCTTGACATTCACAAGCTGATGATTTGCGGTTCAGTTGTTACAGTCTTCTGTTATATTGTTGTTGCCCTCTCTCCTGCGACGGTTCTGACCATTGCCGCCTGCTGGGCGGCCGGAGCCGCCACCTGCCTGCTGTGGCCGGAAACCCTGGTGGTGGCATCTTCCGCCCTGCCCATGGCCGGGGCCACATTATTCGGCCTGCTTGCCGCCGGGGGTGACCTGGGCACGGCAATTTCCTCCTATATGGTGGGGGCTGCAGCAGACTTCTTTATACGGCTGGCACCGCAGGGGATGGCCATGACAGCCGAGCAATTCGGCTTGCGGATGGCGGCTCTCCTGGGTTGTGCGTTCCCTGTTCTTTCGGCAGTCTTCCAGGTACTTTTAAAACAAAAAATCATGAGACTGCGCAAAGAGCCTGCAGTTTCCCCGTCTTAAAAAGTCAGGGTATTGCAGCTACTCCGCAATACCCTGTTTTGTTTATGTATGCCCTCTTTCTTCCCTTCGGCACAGGCCGGTTCTCAATTATCATCGGTCACCCTGCCGTCCCCTGTAATCGGAATTACCTCACCCAAATATGTGGGCAGAGGTTTAATTATTTTCGCTGTCAGAAAATCCTTATTCCTGGCGGCGATTTCCCTGAGTTCGTTTTTCAGCATCACGCCAGGATAAAAATGCTTGTCGGCGGCGACGCCAAAAGCTTCCAAACCCAATTCCCGGGCAATAAACAATGCACGCATCAGGTGATACTCCTGGCTTACGACAATCACCTTTTTTACCTGGAAAATGTCCCTTGCCCGATATAGGCTTTCGTAAGTACTGAAACCGGCATGGTCCATAAAAATATCTTCGGGAGGCACCCCTTTTTCCATCAGGACATTTTTCATCGCATTGACTTCATCATAATCTTTCCTGGCGTGATCGCCGCTTACAAGTATTTTCCCGGCCTTACCCATCCTGTACAATTCATAGCCGGTGGTTAAACGATCATGAAGCATTAAGGAGACATTGCCATCGGCATAGACACGGGCGCCCAAAACAAGAATGGCATCGGCTTCCGGGGCGCTTTCAGCTGCGGTGATGTATTTTTGGCCCGCTTTCCTGACATAATGATTAACAATAAGTATCAGAGCAAAAATAAACAAAGCCAAGCAGCCAAGGGAAATCACAATACGTATGCCAGTTTTTTTTCCAACGAATTTTTTTCCACTTGCGTTTTGTTTTTTCTTCATATTCTCGAACCCTTTATGCCTTTTACCTGCGGTCCCGGCGGTACAAAATCCTTTGGTTATCATCCGGTTATATGCCCAATTTACGTATTGTTGCCGGTATACATTATTATAACACGTTTTTTTTAAGCACAGGCAAGCAAAAAGCATTGCCGGGCTTATTTTTTAGAAACTCTGCAATCGCCTTAAGCTTTCATGCTTTTTCCCTTTATTTCATTTAACAGTATCTTTACACCAGCTAGTAAAAGAGGGTATTATCTCTGCTTCCCAGAGACAATACCCTTGTTTTATTTACCCTTAATCTCTCAAATTCTTGCAATATATGACTTTGGGCTCTTTTTATTTTTCCCTTGGATTCTTTATCTGAGCCTGGGCGGCAGCCAGGCGGGCGATGGGTACCCGGAAAGGCGAGCAGGAAACATAGTCCAGGCCTATAAGGTGGCAAAACTCAATGGATGAAGGGTCGCCGCCATGCTCGCCGCAAATGCCAAGCTTCAGCTCGGGCTTGACAGACCGGCCTTTTGTGGCGGCAATTCTCACCAGTTCGCCCACGCCGTCACGGTCCAGAACGGCAAACGGGTTTTCCGGCAATATTTTTTCTTTAAGATAAGCAGCGAGAAACTTGCCTTCCGCATCATCGCGGGAATAGCCGAAAGTTGTCTGTGTCAGGTCGTTTGTGCCGAAGGAGAAGAAATCGGCATGCCTTGCAATCTGGTCGGCCGTGACGCAAGCCCGCGGCAATTCAATCATGGTTCCCACTTTATAGGTAAAACGCTTGCCTGACGCGGCCATTACCTCTTCCGCAGCTTCAACCACCAGGTCACGCATCAGCTTCAGCTCGTTTTCATGGCCCACCAGCGGGATCATGATCTCGGGAACAACCGATTTGCCCTCATTCAGCAGGGTCACTACAGCCCGGAAAATGGCAGTTGCCTGCATTTTATAAATGGACGGCGTCACGATGCCAAGACGGCAGCCACGGTGTCCCAGCATAGGGTTGAATTCACTCAGGGCGCGTACCTGCCGGAGCATGCTTTCCTTCTGCCGGAGCAGTTCCTGATTGTTGCCCCGTTCCCGGAGCAGGGTAACTTCAACCAGCAGCTCTTCCAGGCTGGGGAGGAATTCGTGCAGAGGCGGGTCCAAAAGACGGATGGTGACAGGATAGCCGTCCATGGCGCGGAAAATGCCTTCAAAATCTCCCTGCTGCATGGGCAGCAGCTTGGCCAGGGCCCGCTCCCTGGCGTCTTCATTTTTGGCCAGGATCATTTCCTGTACCACAGGCAGGCGGTCCTGCGACATAAACATATGCTCAGTGCGGCAGAGGCCGATGCCGGTCGCCCCAAATTCACGGGCTTTCCGCGCGTCTTCCGGCGTATCGGCGTTTGCCCGCACACCGAGAGATTTCACTTCATCCGCCCACTGCAGCAGGGTGCTGAATTCCGCGGACAGTTCCGGGTCGATAAGGGGCACGGTTCCTTCAAAGACTTCCCCGGTAGAACCGTCAATGGTAATAGTGTCGCCTTCTTTTAAGACCAGTTCCTTGACGGTTACTGTTTTGGCAGTTAAATCAATTTTCAGCTCCTCGCAGCCGGTTACACAGCATTTTCCCATACCGCGGGCTACTACGGCAGCGTGGCTAGTCATACCGCCGCGGCTGGTCAGAACACCTTCCGCGGCGACAATGCCGTGAATGTCATCCGGTGTGGTTTCCGGACGCACTAGGACTACTTTCCTGCCGTCCGCCGCCGCTTTTTCCGCATCATCCGCTTCGAAGACAATCTGGCCGGATGCAGCACCAGGGGAAGCAGGCAGGCCCTTGGCAATGGCTTTTGCTTTATGGGCCGGATCGATACGGCGGTGGAGCAGTTGGTTCAATTGGGCCGGGTCGACGCGCAGCAGCGCTTCTTTTTTGTCAATCAGGCCTTCTTCCGCCATATTGACGGCAATTTTCACCGCGGCGGCAGCCGTCCGCTTGCCGCTTCTGGTCTGCAAAAGGTACAGCTTGCCGCGTTCCACGGTGAATTCAATGTCCTGTACATCCCGGTAGTGCTTTTCCAACAATGAGCACAGTTCGGTGAACTGTTGATACACGGAAGGCAGGTGTTCCGCCATCTTGGCAATGTCGAGCGGGGTGCGGATGCCGGCAACCACATCTTCTCCCTGGGCGTTGACCAGGAACTCGCCGTACAGCTTCTTCGTTCCATCCGCCGGGTTGCGGGTGAAAGCCACGCCTGTCCCGCTGTCGTCGCCCAGGTTGCCAAAAACCATGGTCTGGACGTTTACCGCCGTTCCCAGGTGGTCCGGGATCTTATGTATCTGGCGGTAGACAATGGCGCGCTGGTTATTCCAGGAGTCGAAAACTGCCTGAATGGCAAGCATCAACTGTTCCACCGGCTCCTGGGGAAACTCTTTTTTCGCCTGCCTGCTCACAATTTTCTTGAACTCGACAACCAGCTCTTTCAGTGCCGCAGCATCCAGTTCCGTATCATAGGTAACATTTAAAGACCGTTTTTTGTCTTCCAGAGCTTTTTCAAAATAGAAGTGATCAACTTTTAATACCACATCGCCGAACATCTGGATAAAGCGCCGGTAGCAGTCATAGGCAAAACGCTCATTGGCGGAAATTTCCGCCAGGCCCTGCACCGTCTGGTCATTTAGTCCCAAATTCAGGACTGTATCCATCATCCCGGGCATGGAAAATACCGCACCGGAACGGACAGAAACAAGCAGCGGGTTGTTTTTGTCCCCGAATTGCTTCCCCGTCACCTCTTCCAGTTTCTTAAGCGCTGTCAGCACTTCATCCCGCAGTTCATCCCAGATAACCTGCCCGCGGGCAAAATATTCACGGCAGGCGGCAGTGGAAACGGTAAAGCCGGGGGGTACAGGCAGACCGATTCTGGTCATTTCCGCCAGGTTTGCCCCCTTGCCGCCCAAAAGTTCCCTCATTTCTGCATTTCCCTCGTGAAACAGATAAACATGCTTATTCTCCATCCTGCTGCTCCTCTCTCACTATCTGTAGAATATTATTGGCTACCTCTTCAACGGCTTTATTGGAAACATCAAATATGGGACAGCCAATTTTACGCATGATCCTTTCTGCGTATGCCAGCTCCTCCATAATCCGCTCAAGGCTAGCGTAATTGGCATGGGCTGCAAGCCCCAGTGCTTTCAGGCGCTCAGTCCTGATTTCATTCAATTGTTTAGGGTTAATCGTAAGACCTACCACTTTGCGCGGACTCACCCAAAAAAGCTCCTCCGGCGGTTCCACCTCCGGCACCAGCGGCAGATTGGCCACTTTCAGGTTTTTATTTGCCAGATACATGGACAAGGGCGTTTTCGAAGTACGGGATACACCAATCAGGACCACATCCGCCAGCAACACGCCGCGCGGGTCCTTGCCGTCGTCATATTTGACGGCAAATTCAACTGCCGCCACACGGCGGAAGTAATCTTCATCAAGGCGACGGATCAGGCCCGGTTCCATGTGCGGGTCAACACCCATCAATTGCCCGAAGGCATCCATCATGGGACCCATCACATCAACGGCTATCACTCCGCGCCGCTCGCTTTCTTCCCTGATAACCCGGCGCAGCTGCGGCAAAACCAGAGTGTAGGCCAGCATTGCCTGCCCGGAAAGTGAAGCATCCTCCACAATTTCCCTGATCGTTTCCACATCCGTGACATACGGAATGCGGCGAATCTCCACTCTTCCGGAATTAAACTGGCTGGCAACAGCTTTTACGACAAATTCTGCAGTCTCGCCAATGGAATCAGAAACTACATAGACAACAGGCTTGCGTTTTTTTTCGTTCAATCCTTTTGTTCACCTCTTTAGCGGCCTTCACTTAATTCCAGCAGCAGCCGGGTCAGATTTGTCTTTGTCACTCGTCCCACGACTTTATATTTATTTTCCCCTTGCCGCCTGACCACCGGCAGGGAATCTATCTCATGCTCACAGAGACTTTTCACCACATCCAGAATGTTTTCATCCTCCGTGATCATGTGCAACTGGGGCATGCGTGTCATTATGACACCTACGGGTATTTTATGCAGGTCGGCCCCACCCAATGCCGTTTTCAGAAAATCTTTCCGGGAAACAACTCCCTGCAGGAAGCCCTCCTCGTTTACCACGTAAAGCGTACCCACGTCTTCCAGAAAAAGCGTAACAATGGCATCATAGACGGAGGTTTTTTCACGGATGACAATAGGATGGCTTTTAATTTCGCCAACTTTGATGCGGCTTAGAATTTTGGTAATCTCGGTGGATTCCCTGCCAACATAAAAGTAGCCAACCCGAGGACGGGCCTCAATAATACCGTATGTTGTCAGGACAGCAAGATGAGGCCGCAGTGCGGCCCGTGACAGTTTCAGCCGGCCCGCAATTTCTTCACCGGAAATAGGTCCCTCAGCCTTGACAATGGCAAGTATTTCCTTTTGTCTGGCGTTCAGTTCGATTGTAGGCCCCTCCCAACAGGCAAATAGTATATACTATATCTACAAAAATGTATATATAGTATATACTATATGGGAGCCTGCTTTCCTGCATGATGCTTATTTTTTTTCCTGGACAATTTTGGAGATATCGCCCAGGGGCAGGAAAAGCTCTTTCACCAGCTGCAGCAAGGCCAGCCTGTTGGCCCGCAAGCCGGCATCATCCGTCATCACCATCACTTCATCGAAAAAGCGGGCAATATGCGTGTAAAGCGGAGCAAGGGCGGCAAAAACCGCCTCAAAATTGCCGGCAGACACATTTGCTTCCACTGCCTGCCGCGCCTGCAGAGCGGCGTCATAGAGCGCCTGCTCCGCCTCGGCGACAAACAGGGCGGGATCGGGCACACCGGGCTGTGCGTTGCGTGTCAGGTTGGCGGCGCGTGTATATGGTGTCAAAAGCATTATCAGTTCAGGCGTATCGAGTTTGGCCTGCAAAGTGCGGGCGCGGGCCAAAAGCCCCGGCAGGTCCAGGTCGCTGCCTGTCAGCACGGCGTCAATCACATCATACCGCAGCCCTTGCTCGCTGAAATAATGGCGTACGCGCTGCAGCAAAAATTCTGCCAGCTGGGAGACAACAGCGGCCGCAGCTTCCCTGCCATTGTCCGGCAGTCCCTCTACGGCCAGAACACACAGTTTCTGCAGGGTAAGCGGCAGCCTGTGAGCGGCCAGGGTTGCCACCACGCCGCTTGCATTACGCCGCAGTGCATACGGGTCCTGGGAACCGGTAGGGATCATGCCCAGGCTGAAACAGGCCGCCAGGGTGTCCATTTTGTCCGCAATGGCAACGATGGCCCCGGGCAGGGTCGCCGCCGGTTCATCGCCGGCAAAGCGGGGCATATAATGTTCGTGAATAGCCCTGGCAACCGCCTCATTTTCACCGGACAGCAGGGCGTAATGCATTCCCATGGTCCCCTGCAGTTCGGGAAATTCATAAACCATATGGGTTAAAAGATCGGCTTTGGCCAGATAGGCCGCACGCTTGGCCGCCGCCTTTACATCTGCGGCAACCTGCAGCTCTGCGGCAAGAGCTTCGCAAAGACGCACCAGCCTGTCTGTTTTGTCGCGCATGGTGCCGAGCTGTTCCAAAAATACAATCTGTTCAAGTTCAGCCACGTAAGCAGAAAGCGGTTTTTTCCTGTCCTCGTCAAAAAAGAAACGGGCATCCGCCAAGCGAGCCTTCAGCACCCGCTCGTTGCCGGCGCGCACATTACAGGTATATTCCTGTTTTGTGCCGTTAGTTATGGCAATGAAGGCAGGCAGCAGTCTGCCGTCGCCGCCGAAGACAGGAAAATAACGCTGGTGTGTCCGCATGGCAGTAATCAGAACTTCCTGTGGAATATTTAGGTAAGCCGGATCAAAATGCCCTGTGACAACACCGGGGTACTCAACCAGGTTAACAACTTCTTCCAAAAGGTCAGGGTCAAGGACGGAATATCCTTCCTCTGCCGCAGCTGCCGCTTCAACCTGGGCAACAATTGCCGCTTTCCTTTCCTCCGGGTCGACCAGCACATAAAGGCTGCGCATCACCTCAGGGTAAGCAGCCGCATGGGGAATGGGGTGCGGGCCAGGAGCAAGAAAGCGGTGCCCGTAAGTTTGCGCCTGCGCTTCCAGACCGGCAAAACTAAAGGTCACAGGCGTGTCACCGTAAAGGGCGGCCAGCCAGCGGATGGGGCGGGCAAAACGGATTTCCTTGCTGTACCAGAACATGGGCTTGGGAAAAGAAAGGCTTCTGATCAGCTGCCCGCACAGCTCCGGCAACAAGGCTAAAGTATCCATTCCTTTTTCCGTGCGCAAAGCAAAGACATAAGGGACGCCGTCTAGCTCTTCGGTATAAAGGTCGGATACCTCCACCCCCTGGGCGCGGGCAAAACCAACTGCCGCCTTGGTAGGATTGCCGGCAGCATCATAAGCCGCTTTCACAGCCGGGCCTTTTTTCTTTTCCTGCAAATCTTCCTGCCTGTCCGCCAGTCCTTCCACCAGGAGGGCAAGGCGCCGCGGCGTACCGAAAGTCTTAATCTTATCGTATGTCAGCCGTGCCCCCTGCAGCTTTTGGGCGGCCGCTTCGGCAAGCTGCGTGAGGGCGGGGGTAAGAAAACGCGCCGGTATTTCCTCGGTGCCAATTTCCAGAAGAAAAGCTTCCTTAGGCATGTTTTTCCTCCTTCCCGCGGGGTAGCAGCGGGTAGCCCAGTTCTTCCCGCTGCAGCAGGTATTTCTGTGCCGCCAGGCGTGCCAGGCTGCGGACACGCCCGATGTAGGCGGTGCGCTCGGCCACACTGATGGCACCGCGGGCATCCAGAAGATTAAAAGTGTGGGAGCATTTCAGCACATAATCATAGCCGGGCAGGACCAGGCCGTTCTCTAAGAGGCGCTTCGCCTCTTTTTCGTAAGTGGCAAACAGGGAAAAAAGCATCTCCGTATCCGCCTCTGCAAAGCTGTAAATTGAATGCTCCACTTCCGCCCTGTGAAAGATCTGGCCGTAAGTAATAACGCCTTCCACCCATTCCAGGTCGAAAACATTCTCTTTATTCTGCAGGTACATGGCAATGCGTTCCAGGCCGTAGGTAATTTCTGCGGACACCTCATCCACATCAATACTGCCTACCTGCTGGAAATAGGTAAATTGCGTGATTTCCATGCCGTCCAGCCATACCTCCCAGCCCAGTCCCCAGGCGCCTAGGGTGGGCGACTCCCAGTTGTCCTCCACAAAACGGATATCATGTTCCTCCGGAACTATGCCCAGCTCCCGCAGGCTGTCCAGGTATAATTCCTGGATATTGGCCGGGGCAGGCTTCATGATGACCTGAAACTGGTGATGCTGATACAGGCGGTTGGGGTTTTCCCCGTAGCGCCCGTCGGTAGGCCGGCGGGAAGGCTCCACATAAGCCACGGCCCAGGGTTCGGGTCCCAGAGCACGCAGGAAAGTGGCAGGATTCATTGTGCCCGCGCCTTTTTCCACATCGTACGGCTGAGCTAAGACGCACTTCTGACCGGCCCAGTAATTCTGCAGCTTAAGTATCATGGTCTGCACATCCACTCGTTTCGCCTCCATTCTCATGCATCCTCAATAACAAAAAGAACTTCCGCCCCATAGGGACGGGAGTTCCCGCGGTTCCACCCTATTTGGCATACAACACGGTTGCATGCCCGCTTTGAGATTACCGTTTTTGCGAAGCGCCCTTCCGGTACTTCTCCAACCCGGGCTCACACCTCCCCCGGTTCGCTGGCTTGGTCCATACCGTACTCCTCTTCAACGGTGCATATGCAGTTGTCCAACAAGGACGGCCGCACCCCGTGCGGCCATTTTTTTAGCAAGTATAACAAAAACAAAGTTGCTCGTCAAGTGGCGTAAAACTTAGATCGAGTTCAGGCCTGCGGCCACTCCTCACTGTAATCGGACGCATACTGCGGTACATCCGCTTCCAGGCTGTATTGTGCCATTAACAGCACCACGGTGGTCAGGGCCGTAATCCGCGGTGCCAGCAGGGCCCCCGCAACCATCAGAGTCGCCGGAAACTCAAGCAGCGTTCCTTCCTCATTGCTGACACGGATACGCGTCTTTGTGCCCTGGCTGAAAACACGCTTTACAGATCCGACAATTTTTTCGGACATCATTTCTTTCATCCCGCCCATGCCCGTCCTGTCCTCGCCGCCTTCATCCAGGCCGCCTTCCTCCTCCAGGATGATCAGTGCCTTTACAACATCACCTTTGGCTTCTTCCAGGAGTTCTTTGGCGTCTTTGTAATTTAAACCGGTCCGTTCCCGTATTTCATCAATTTTCTCCAGTGTAATATCCATTTTTTATTGCCCTCCTTCTGGCCTTGATAATCATAGTCTGTGTCGGGGAGGGCAAAATTATTTCAATGAAGCTTTTCCCAAAACAACTAGCTCGGTTTGCCGGCCTTAAGAAACTGTAAAGACCGCAAACTTCTCACATCGAAAATATGCTGGAAAAGCCCCAGGCAAACCTGGTGAATTTCGGACTGGGACTGCGGGGAAAGCAGGCAAACGCTTAACTTTTGAAAACCGTATGCCAGTAGGCGTTTCATTACCGCAAGGGAGGCGGCGCTAACCGGAAAACTGCTTGCCGGCCGGGGACACTCCGCACAAACCAGGCCACCCTCAAGAGGGTCAAAGCGAAACGGTCCCCCACTCTTGCCGCAGATGCGGCAGGCATCAAGGGCGGGCTTCAACCCCAGTTCCTCCAGCAAATTAAGCTCAAAGCAGCGGGCAACACGGGCAGGGTGCGGATCCACCTCCAGCGTTTCCAGCGCCGTCAGCAACAGGTGAAAAACTGCTTCCGCCGGCTCGCCTTCCGGCAGGCACCGGTCACAGATCTCGCAGAAATACTGGGCATGAACAAAGCGCTCCAGGTCATGCTGCAGCCCGGTGTACGATTTGAGGAGCTCTCCCTGGATGAAAGTATAAAAAGTTTTTCCCGCATGCAGCAGGAAGCTGCCCAGTGTCAGCGGTTCCACCAGGGCGGAAAATTTGCTTTTTGTTTTCCGGCTGCCCCTGGCTACGGCCTTAACTTTACCTGCCTCCCGCGTGAGCATGGTCACCAGCTTGTCCGCTTCGCCCAGGGGCATTGTCCGCAGGACTATGGCCTGGCTGCGCAACTCTTTCACCGTTATCCCCCTATTCCAAATCCAGCCCCAGAGAATGCCAGGAGCCTGCTTTATTGCGCCAGTCCGGCTTGACTTTCACCCACAGCTGCAAATAAACAGGTACGCCTAAAAGCGCTTCAATGTCCAGCCTGGCCAGCCTGCCCGCTTCTTTTAGCATGCGTCCGTCTTTCCCGATGACGATGCCTTTTTGTGATTCCCGCTCCACATAAATATTGGCTTCTATGTCCACTAGATCCCTTCCCGGTCGGTTGCGCTGAGACACAACTTCCACTGCAATGGCATGGGGTACTTCATCGCGTGTCAGCTGCAGCAGCTTTTCCCGAACCAGTTCGGCAATAATAAAGCGCTCCGGCTGGTCGGTCACCATGTCTTCCGGATAATACATGGGGCCTTCCGGCAGATGTTTCAAGATCAACTGCAGCAGTTCTTGAGTGCCTGTCCCCTCCAGTGCGGAAATAGCAACCGCACCCTGAAAAGTATGGAGAGCGGAATAATGGTTAATCAACTCCTGTGCCCGGGCCATACCGCTGCGGTCCGTTTTATTGATCACCAGAAGCACAGGCGTAGTAACGCTTTTTAATTTTTCCAGCACATACTCGTCTCCGCCGCCAGGTCCGGCAACCGCATCTGCAAGAAAGAGGATCACATCCACTTCCTGCAGCGTCCGGAGGGCAATCTCCACCATTTTTTCCCCCAGCTTGTGCTGCGGTTTGTGAATGCCCGGCGTATCAAGAAAGACCAACTGGTAGTCCTTGGTGGTGAGGATGCCGCGTATCTGGTTGCGAGTTGTCTGCGGCTTTTCCGAAATAATTGCCGCCTTCTCCCCAATGAGGGTATTCATTAAAGTCGATTTTCCTACATTGGGGCGGCCGGTAAGGGAAATAAAGCCGGAACGAAACATACTTCTCCACCTCGAATTTAGCTTTCTCCGTTTCCCGCCAATTATCCTGCAGCCGGCCGCCGGGGCCTCGCCCGGGATGTTTTCCCGGCTGCGCCGCGTGCTTTTATCAGGCAGTGACTTTTTAAAAAAAGAACAGGGTGTCAAGCCGACTTTGTGCTATAATAGTAGCAGACATATGAATGACCGAACCAAATGCGGAAGTATGGGGCAGGAGGGAGAAAAATGGCTGATTCCCCAAACAGGCATGAACTGAAAGAGCTGCAGCTTTTGGGCAACAGCGCGCTCCTGATTAATGTTTTGTTTTTTCTTGTATTGTTTGTCTGTATTCTGCTTGTGCCTACGGCCGGTTTTCTGCCTGCCGTGGTGCTGGCAGGTGTCTTTTTTGTCGCTTTCATTTTATACCTGAACCGGAAAAAACGCAGCG
>JAAYMN010000005.1 GCA_012521345.1 Bacillota bacterium | reverse complement strand
CTGCTACAAATCAACAATAATATCATCTATCCTATTTCCTCAACCCCCAATAAAAGGGGTGGTTATCTAATCTGGTAACTCAACTATTAATTTTCGGGACGGTTGATATGTTCCCTCAAGCAACAAAATGAGGGTTTCCTGACATTGCCACATCCGGCAGATCGGCCTCGAGAAAAGCTAAATGTCTGGAAACCCTTTATATACAAGCTTTTCAGTTTTTTATTTCTCAACCTTTGACATCAATGTGACGCACTCAACGTGGTACGTATGCGGGAACATATCCACGGGCTGGATTTCCCGGGGTTGAAAGCCGTTAGCATAGAGAAAGGCAAGGTCGCGGGCCAGGGTGGCCGGGTTGCAGGAAATATAGACAAGACGGGCAGGCTGCATGGCTGTGATGGTTTGAAGAAGAGTCTGGTCACAGCCTTTCCGGGGAGGATCGACAACAACCACGTCGGCATGGTAGCCTTGGCGGAAAAGTGCAGGTACGATTTTTTCCGCCGGGCCTGCGTGGAATTCCGCATTGGTGATGGCATTAAGCGCGGCGTTTGCCCTGGCATCCTCCACGGCGGCAGCAGTAATCTCAACTCCCACCACTTTGGCGGCCCGGTCCGCCAGGAAGAGGGAAATGGTGCCTGTGCCGCAGTAGAGGTCAAACACTGTTTCTTTCCCGGTCAGGGCGGCATATTCTTTGGCCTTGGCATATAATTTCTCAGTCTGCCCGGGGTTAACCTGAAAGAAGGAACGGCTGGAAACACGAAAGGACAAGGAGCCAATCCGTTCTATGATAAAAGGTTTGCCCCAGAGTGTTTTTTCTTCCGTTCCCAGAATGACGTTGCCGCGGCGGGTATTGATATTCTGGACAATTCCCGCCAGGTTTGGCAGGTTGTTGCGGGCAAGCTTGACAAATTCCCGCCGCCAGGGGAAAGTATGACCGTTTGTTATCAAAACAAGCAGGATTTCACCGGTAGTAAAAGATGTTCTCGCCAGTATATGGCGGATCAAACCGGTGTGCCTGCTTTCATTATAGATGGGGATATTGAGTTCCTGGATGATCCTGCGGACAGTAGCAGCGGCAAGATCGTTGGCAGGATGCTGGATACGGCAGGACTGGAGGTTGACAATCCTGTGAGTTCGCCTGGCGTAAAAGCCGGTAATAACCTTCCCGCCTTCCCAGCCGACGGGAAGCTGTGCTTTGTTGCGGTACTGCCAGGGGTTGTCCGCGCCTATGATGGGCAGGGCGGGTACGTCGAGGCCGGCAATACGTGTGACGGCATCCTGAACCATCTTCTGTTTCAGGCGCAACTGTTCCGGATAACTGATATGCTGCAGCTGGCAGCCGCCGCATTCGGTATAGTGAGGGCAGGAAGGCGTAACCCGGAACGGGGAGGGTATTACAATGTCCTGCAGTAATGCCCGGGCGTAGTTTTTCTGCACTGATATCACCCGGGCAATAATCTCGTCTCCGGGTGCCGCCCCCGGGGCAAAAACAGTAAAACCTTTATAACGTCCTACACCTTCACCCTCATGGTTTAAATCTTCAATCTGCAGTTTAATAATATCGTTCCTGCTTACAGGCGATCCGGATTTCATGGCCTGCCGCTTCACCGCCTTCGGCCGTGGCGCCGGCAGTGGCCGCGGCAAAACTTCCCTTTGAAGTCCTGGCTGCAAAAAACCTTATGGGAACCACAGACGGGGCAAGGGTGTTCACCATGCAGTCCCGCTTCCAGGCGCTCGTAGCTTTCTGCCCATTCATGCCCGCAGTGCGAGCATTTCATGGGGCAGACAGAGAGGGCAAAGCTGCCACCTTCTATGTGGATTGCTTTGCCGTTAACCAGGCTGTCGGCAATTTTTCCACGGGCGGAAAGGAGAATCCGCTGAAAGGTTGGGCGGGATATTTCCATTCTTTCAGCACATTCACTCTGTTCCAGCCCTTCCAGGTCTTTCAGGCGAATAGCTTCCAGTTCCTCCACCTTTAAAACATTCCGCGGTCCGCCACCGAAATCTTTTGCAGGTACAAAACATTGTACCTGCGGGATATTTGCCACTTTTCTCCATTTTGTCGGCCTTGCCATAAGCATCAACTCCAATTTTGTCTGCCGGATAAAGTTTTATTTTTCTTATACTGCATCTAGTTTATTGAATAGATGCGGATGCGTCAATAACAGCGGTAGATTTTCCAGACTGCTCAGCGTTTTGGCAATCACGGCAATATCCGTATATTTTCATGGCTTTATCCGCTACGGTAAAACCTTTGCGGCGAAAAACAGTATTTTTAAATTCTTTTGCAGCCAAATCGTCCAGTTCAATCAGCTTGCCGCATTTCAGACAAACTAAATGGTGATGCACAAACCGTTCAGGCAGGATCAGTTCATAACGGGCAGGGGTACCATCAAGAGTGAGTCGTGCCACAATACCCAGTTTTTCAAACAATTCCAGTGTACGGTAAACAGTGGCACGCCCAACTTTTTTACCCGTCTTGTTGGCCTTTAGGCGCCGGTAGATCTCCTCACTGTCGGGGTGCTCCCCCCTGCTTTCAATTAGTATTGCCAGTATGGCTCTTCGCTGAGGTGTGTTGCGTAAATTGTAAGACTGTAAAAGGCGACAGGCCCGTTCAAGCATAAAAGATCACCCTCCTGCAAAAGTAGAGATATCTTTTGCCCAAAGCTGAAAAATGGCAGGAGTTTCTCCTGCCCAGCATATCCGTTATGTGATTATTCTTCTTTCTCTTTCTTTTCTTCTTTCTCCAGGAGTGCGGCCAGGCGTTCTTTTGCCCTTGCCAGTCGCTCCTCCAAGAAGGCAATTTTGTTTTGCAGGAATTCTTTTTCGGCGGCGGAGCTTTCAGCTTCGTCCGCTGCATGGCAGCCGCAGTAGGCCAACCCGTGGGGGCCAAAACCCCAAAAAACCCTGCGGTGGCCGTGTCCGTGCCTAAAACAACCGGACCTGTGGCCAAAGCTGAACGGGTGCCGACATTTGTGTACCGCAAAACCGCTGCAGCAACCCGCTCCGCGTCCTGCAAGCGAGCCCATTCCCCTGGGGCCGGTTCCGTCTCTTCCCGGCATCTCTCATAGACCCCTTTCTCTTATTTTTAGCTGCAACTGAATTCAGTCCTGCATTATTGGCATATGCTCATTATCATCCTAACATTGTTTCGGTCATATGTCAATAATAAAACAAAAATAAAAGGTGCTCTGGGAGCACCGGGAAAAATTAGATTGGGCAGGTCTTAGTAATGCAGCTGGCGGCTATTTCTTTGCAGCCAGCTGTGCCCTCACCTTAATCAGTTGAGCGGCTATACTGACGGCAATCTCGGCGGGTGTTTCCGCCAGAATATCCAAGCCTATGGGCGTCGTTACGCGCTTTAAATCTTCGTCCGTGAAGCCTTCTTCTTTGAGTGCCGCAAACACTCCGGCCGTTTTTTTCTCGCTGCCGATCACGCCGATGTAACATGCCGGCGTTTTTAATGCTTGTGCCAGAGCCAGTCGATCATTGGCATGTCCGCGTGTCATAATGCAGATATAATCATTTTCTGTGACAGTTACATAGTCGTTTATGCAGGCAAAGTCAACAAGGCGGGTTTCCTCCACCCCGGGGAAAAGTTCGGGTTTTGCAAAAGCGGGACGGTCCTCCAAGATAACGCAGCGAAAATTAACCCTGGCCAAGACAGGAACCAACTCCTGCGCCACATGGCCGCCGCCGCAGATATAAACACGGCCCGGCTGCACCAAAAGCTCGCAGTAGTATGCCTTCCCGTTGACAGTGAGCACCCGAGGGCGGTTGTCCAGGCTGTCTATAACTTCTTTCGGCAGTTCCATTCCCACTGCACCGCGCTGTTTGCCGAAAATACCCAGGGCGCCGCCTGCCCCCTCTGTAATTTCAGTTATCAACCATGACTGTTCGCCGTCCTGAAACAACTGCTCGATGGTATCAGCCAGGGAGATGACCTCCTGATCTCCGGCCGGGATGTATTGAAAGTACACATCCACGCTGCCGCCGCAAATCATGCCCAAATCCTCTACTTCATTGCGGTAGAGGCGGAAATGCTCCGTATGGGAGCTTTTTTTCTGCAATACATCCTGTGCCATTTTTTCGCTTCTGTATTCCACCGCTCCGCCGCCAATTGTCCCGTATTGCCTGCCGGCATTTGTCACGAGCATCCTGGCGCCGGCGCCACGCGGTGTGGAGCCAGAACTGGCAACAACAGTCACTAAAACTGCATCTTGCCTGTTTTTTAGGTTTTGACCCAACTGACGAAAAAGTTCTCGCATCAGTACATCTCCTTTCCTGTTGAATTCAAGCCTATAGCAGAAGCATTGCAAACCCGGCCGGGGTACTTACAGCGACGGGAGGTGTTTCTGATAATCCGCCCAGTTTTCCGCCAGCAGCCTGGGAGTATCAAGGCCGTACGGGCAGCGTTCCCTGCACTGGCCGCATTGTTTGCAGCTTTCGATTTTTTTCATTTCCGCCTGCCAGTGGCTATTCAGGTAGAGGGAAGTTGGATACCGGCGGATCGTCAGGGACATCCGGGCACAGGTGGGGATGTCAATTTCAGCCGGGCACGGGAGGCAGTAACCGCAGCCGCGGCAGAAGTCACCGCTTAATTCTTTCCTGTCCCGGTCGATGACCACCTGCAGTTCTGCGTCTAAGACAGGCGGTTTTATACTAAAAGAAAGAAATTCGTCCAATTCGCTTTGCCGCTGAATACCCCAGATCGGCAGCACATGTGGAAACTGGGCCAGAAATGCATAAGCAGCAGCGGCATTTGTAATCAGGCCGCCGGAGAGTGCCTTCATGGCAATGACGCCAATTTGTTTCTCTCCGCACATCCTGACGAAAGCCAGTTCTTCCTCCGTGGACAGATAGCTGAGCGGGTACTGGATAGTTTCATAAAGACCAGATTCCGCCGCTTCAATTGCCAAATGCAGCCGGTGGTTGGTAATGCCGATATGCCGGATCATGCCTTTGGCTTTGGCCTCCAGCATGGCTTCATACAAGCCGGACCCGTCCCCCGGCTTGGGGCAGAAGGCGGGGTTGTGGAACTGGTAAATGTCAAGATAATCAGTCCGCAGATATTTCAGGGATGTCTCAAGCTGCCGCCAGAATTCCTTCGGATTGGCAGCCATGGTCTTGGAAGCAATATAAATCTTGTCCCGCACACCGCTCAAGGCCAAACCGATTTTTTCCTCGCTGTCGGTGTAAAACCTGGCTGTATCGAAAAAGGTAATGCCATTGTTGTAAGCATAGAGGAGCAGGGCTTGCGCCTCTTTTTTGCCGATGCGCTGGATAGGCAGGGCACCAAAGCCGTTTTTTGCAGTCGTGATTCCTGTTCTACCAAGTATGACGGTGTCCATGGTTATCATCCTTCCGCCAGGATCTTGTGCTTCCCCTACATTAACTTACCATAACAGTAATTGCCGTGACAAGGGAAAACAGCCCGCCTGCGCTTCCGCCGCAGACGGGCTGCTTTTTGCTTACCATTTCCCTTTGCTTAGGTGGCCTGCAATTTCCGCCTTGCTCCTCTGTTTAATAATCCAGGCCTCGTCTTTTGCCTTTTTAAACAACTGGACGCAGGGTGGATCCAGGTTCAGTTCAATGCCCTCCCTGGCCAAGGCTTCAATTCTCATGGCCAAGGTAATAATCTCCATATGAATGTCATTGGTCCTGTCAGAAACATATACTTTTTGCGCATCCTCCCCTGAGAGCGAGGAGAATTTTTCTTTTGGTGCTCCGCATTTTGGACATTTATCGGGAGCTTCCAACCCTTCCCACATAAAACCGCATACCGCACACTTCCAAAGCACTTTCTCTCCAACTCCTTTCCTTCACTATTTATTCCGGCACGGCGGCAGCATGCCGCCTGCTGCGTTCACATTGCTATTTTAACAAAAGGCCGCCCCTTCTCCCTTAACCAATTATAACATTGCAGGAAAGTTTAACACTCAGATCCCCGTCCGCGAAGGCACTTACAAGCCCAAAAGCCGGTTTTAAAGATTATTCCGTATCTGCCTGCTCCGGCAACATTCCCCGCTTCCCCCTGGCCAGGGAAGCAAAAACCCCCAGCAGGCAAAATAGGGAGAAAAAAGTAAAAGTGGTCCGAAAACTGCTGACAAAGAGCCCGGCCGTTTCCGCCGTTATTGTCCTGCTGCCGAGATAATACGTTGTAAGAAAAGCAGTAATAGCCATGCTGAAAGACTGTCCAACCGTCCGGGCGGTAGCAATGAGGCCTGAAGCGACACCATAAAGGCGCCTGCCGACTGAACTCATGATGGAGTTCACATTCGGCGAGCTGAACAGGGCGAAGCCCGTACCGATTGCCGCCAGCAGGAAGACAATCAGGTACAGCGGGGTAGCCGCATTAATCATGCCCAGGCAGAAAAGACAGACGGCAATCAGCCCCATGCCAGCAGATGCAACATATTGCGGCTCAAACCGGTCGGAAAGGATGCCGGCCACCGGGGAAAAGAGCGCCTGGAAGGCCGGTTGAATCAAAAGGATCAGCCCTGACGTCTGCGCGTCAATTCCCTGGACAGATTGCAGGAAAAGGCTCATCATATAGCTGATGGCATAAGTGGAACTGTAATTGATTAAAGCCGCCAGGGAAGAAAAAACCAGGACTTTGTTTTTCTTCATGGTACGCAGGTCCAGAAGCGGTGCCCTGACCCTGAACTGGTGCATGCCGAAAACAAGCATCAGCAGCACACCAGCCAGTAAAGTATATTTGGCGGCAGGGTTGCTGTTTAGATTGGAAAGACCCCAGACCACGGCCAGAATAGCCATGGCATAAAGCAAAGAGCCGGCATAATCCAGCTTTTCGCTATTCTGCTCTTTCCATTCCTGCCTGATACCTAAAGTTAACAGCAGCAGAACTATCCCGATAGGGACGGAAAGGAAGAAAATACCGCGCCAGTTCAGATTCTGGACAATGAAGCCGCCGAGAAAAGGACCGGCCGACAGGCCGATATACGTACAGGCCACGTTGATCCCCAGCGCTTTTCCCCTTTCTGCAGGGGGGAAGGCGGCGGTGACAATTGAAATCACTGTTGTCGTCAGCATGGCTCCCCCTATCCCCTGCAGGCTCCGGTAAAAAATTAACAGAGGAATGGAAGGCGCCGTTCCGCACAAAAAAGAGGTAACGGTCAGAATTACACTGCCAATCAGCAAGGTTTTTTTCCTGCCGTACACATCTGAAAGCTTGCCGATCGGTATGACAAACATGGCTGTCGACAACAGCGTTGCGGAAAGAATCCAGCTTAAAACTGCCGGTGCAGCGTTAAACTCCAGGCCAATGGTGGGCAGGGCAACATTGACGGAAGTAAAAACAAACGGGGCCCAGAAAGCACCTAGCATGGTGGCAAGGGTAATCATCACTTTTGTGTTGGCTTTTTCCAAGCTGCTCACTCCAATTTGTTTTTTGCCGGAATATTCGAACAATGAATCTATAAGTTAAGTATAACAGAATTAAGCAGAACAGAAAACAGGGCTTG